>NZ_JAUBRA010000152.1:0-3387 GCF_036701555.1 Microcoleus sp. Pol10D4 | reverse complement strand
ACCGTTGCCGTTCTTGAGAACTGTTCGCTAGTCTCACAGCGATCGTACTTTTTGACCTGCTTAGTCTAAACTCCAATTTATAGAGAATATCTATAATTTTTTCGGTGTGAACTCTGGCAAGGTTTAATAATCCTAAGTCGGTCGGATAGGTAATATCGGCGGGGGCGCAGGTCGGGAGCGTGTCACTTTTGCGATAAGCATAAATACTTAAGCAGCTTTGGGTGATTTACCAATTAAGCCGTTTAAGTAAGCACATCGATGAGCTAATACTTGCCCAACATGTTCTGATTTCCAACTTGCTCCAGATATTTTAATCCGTCTAGCTATTTGCTTAATTCCTGATTCTACTGCGCCAGAGCCAATTGAACAAATTCCGTCTCTCTGGAAAACTTCATAATTAATAATTCTTTCCTGATGCTTTTCTAAATACTTACAGAAGTTAATGGCGGATTTTTTCTTTAACTCTGTGAATAGTGCTATTGCACTTGGGACATTTCCTTGCCATAAATATGTTTCGGCTTGCTTTAACCGCTTAATTGAACCACCCACATAAGTGAAGATTTTCATTCAGATGATACCAATCTAAGATTTCTCTTCTGTTCTGTTCACAACTAATTTCCTTGAATATATTCCAGACTCCATCATGTCCATCACCTAGACAAGTTACTGGGTTTGCTAGTGGTTGTTGATTTGCCCAATCAATAATCATATTATTTTGGTCGAAACTAGCTACTATTCCCGCCTCGGAAACAATTGCTTTATAGTCTTTCCACTCAGATTTTTCTCCTTGTGGTGTGATTAACCGGGCTTTGCCACCATCTACACTTAAGTAGGTCGGTATAAAAAAACCAAGGTAAGTAAAGAAATGTTAACAAGCGGAATTGGAGCTGAATTTAAAGCGATTAGTTATATAATTTCCTCGTTGCCCTCTCGCTTCAATTCCATCCATTACTGCGTAGGCAATATCTAGTTCATCTTCAAACATTTGTCCGACCAGTTCATGATTTTTAAGTTGCTGCCATTCCAGTTCAATCTTGTTCATTTCCGAACAGTATTTAGGTAAAAAAAAATATACAATCCCTGGCTTTCCCACTGAGACCATTTTTGTTGGACATCCAGAGATTTGTGTATGGGACTATTATCTTGAATTATCACTCTGATCCGTCCAGTTAATTTCATTTCCAACTCAGCTTGTTGTGCTTCATTTTCCATCATAGTGATATATGATTTGCTGCTAAAACTCCCGACAGCCAACCCATATGCGAAACTGACACACGGCTGTAGCAAGCCTAAAATACTAAGTCTTCGCCCCCTTCGTTTAGTTTGCTCTAACCGTTTTTGCACTCCTATTGGGTAATATGTATATCCAGTGGGACTCCACAAGCAAAAACCTGATTCATCCAGATATTTCAGATCGATTTCTCCCGCCGCCGATGCCAACTCCAACATATCTTGATCTGCCTGTTTTATTGAGCGTTGTAATGGGTCTTGCTTGTCTTTATGGCTTGGTCGGGTTCGTTTCCAAATAATCTTTTTTTTTTGAGGATACGTCTTAATCTGTCAGGACTTAATTTGACCCCACGTTCTTGTTCTAATTTTTGAGCAAGTTGACGACTATTATATCTGCGTGGTTCATTTCTGAGACATTCTTCTAGATGAACAATGTCTGATTCTTTCCATTTTGGTTTGACCCCTCTACCTCTGGTTGACCATAATCCTGTCAAACCCATTTTCACCCACCGATGAATTACTTCTCTAACTGTTTGCTCTCTACAATTAAAATGAGCTGCTATCTCCTCTACATAACATCCCTGGGAGTTTAATCTAATAATTTGTGCTCGATCTTTTACTTTTTGAGGTACTGTTGTTGCCGCCCTCAATTCAAATAGTGTTCGGTCTTCTTCTTGATTGAGAAATACTCTTAAACGTGCGCCCATATTTGTTGATTTTGTAAATTAAATCTTGAGTGTTTACTTATCTTAACATAATTTGGTTTTTTTACGCCTACCTACTTAGTTCAGTAATATCTAATGTTGCTAGTGGTTTATTAAATTTTTGATAATGTACTAATCTTTGTTGTGTTTTCGATGGTACAGTAACTCCCGTTATGTATTTAATATCTTTTGATGCACTTTCATAAGCAGCATTAGCACTCAGTCTTAAACAGCAGTTTTCTAAATGCGGACTTAATCTGCTTCCCGTACCACACCCTAGTAGCTCCGCTTGCTTCTCGGTGATACTTAAATCACCTAATGTACTTTTTAATTTCTTTACCCTTCCTGCTTTTGTCCCGCTAGCTGAGTAGATAAAAAAAATCCGATCTGTGGTGTTACATGAGTTAATACTCTTTCTTTTACTGCTAGCTCGATATCTTCTAATGTCTTTAACGATTCAGGTTCACAATCCGCATACAGGATTGCAGAAATAGCTTCTACATGTGTTTGAATCGCCTGTTGCTGTTCTGGGGTCATGGTTCAGTTGCCATTAATAAGACACTATTATTCTCGCCTATTTTGCTCAACAAAGGCTCAAACCCACTATTTTACTTTTCTTGAGTATTTATGCTTATCGCAAAAGTGACACGCTCCCCGCAGGTCGCATCTACGATCAACTTTACTCGATTTTGTGACTCATTTTTGGCGTCCGAATCCTTTTTTTTTCGGGTTTGCCTGCGGCGGTTTCTCGTATTTTCACAGGCGATTCCTTCGTTCACTTTGTTAATTAAATTCCCACTAATCCGTTGTCGAAAGTGAACTAATAATGATGGGTCAAATGGCAGCTCGTTACTGTAGCTTAATTGACCGATGAAGTATTGTAGATAGGGATTTTCGCGGATTTGTTCTACTGTTTCCCGATCGCTAATTCCCAGTTTTTCTTTAATAATTAATGCTCCCAACGCCATCCGAAAGGATTTAGCTGGTGCGCCCATCACTGTCGGGAAGTTTTCAGCATATTCTGATTCAAACTCTGACCACGGGATTAGTTGGGCCATTTTTACCCAACGGTTGTCAGCAGACAACCTTCCTTCGAATGGCAGTTCAAACTTGGATGGGGGGCTTGGGGCAAGCTCAGCTTTTCTGTACACGATCGCAGGTGGTGATGCACGACTTTTGATCTATTTTAGCAGTTTTTCTTGCACCCTTCCACCTTTTTAGGGTCAGACAACTCATACAGTGTTTACTTTTGCAACTGCTTCAGCAAGTCCTAAATATAATCCGATAGAACATCGACTTTTTCCTCATATTACCAGGGCTTGTCAAGGAGTAATTTTTACAAGTTTAGAATTAGTGAAAGTTCTCGGAGAAAAAATTCACACTAAAACGGGACTATCTGTAGCTGTAAATATCCTTAATAAAGTTTATCAAACTGGTCGAAAGGTGGCTGATA
>NZ_JAUBRA010000027.1:0-77960 GCF_036701555.1 Microcoleus sp. Pol10D4 | reverse complement strand
AAATACATCAATATACTTACACAGAGAAAATTATTTAGGATTGCTCTAGATATAGAAAATCATTTAGGATTGCTATAGAGGAATATGTCAAAGATTTGCTTATTTTACTTGATATTTATCAACAAGAGTATCCTGAACCCAGTAAAGTAATTCAAGCGAAAATGAAAAAAATGGATTTAGAATTTATCTGGGAAGATTTAATTAAAATTCTGGCATCTATGAAAGCAGGGAGCGATCGCATTAGCCAAATTATCCTGAGTTTGCGTAACTTTTCCCGCTTAGATGAAGCCGACATGAAAGCAGTAGATTTACATACCGGAATTGAAAACACTTTGCTAATTTTACAAACTCGCTTAAGACTGAGCGATAGCAAATCAGAAATACAAATTATTAAAGAGTATGGAAATCTGCCCCATGTCATTTGTTATGCTAGTGAGATAAATCAAGTATTTCTGAGTATTGTCAGTAACGCTATTGATGCTTTTCAATCACTTAATAAAACAGAGAAAAACCCTGTAATCACGATTCAGACTGAAGTCATAAAAAAGACAGGGTTAGAATTAAAATCACTGATAATGGTGCGGGTATCCCGGCGAATCTTCAATCCCGAATATTCGATCCATTTTTTACAACTAAACCAGTGGGTAGCGGTACAGGTTTGGGTTTATCTGTTAGCTATGGTATTGTAAAAAAACATGGCGGTAAATTAACCTGTAATTCTAGAGTTGGAGATGGTACAGAGTTAGCTATCGAGATTCCTATCAGCTATATTAGAGCCTAAAGAAGCTTCTTACTGCTACGCCCGTTGGGATATCAAACAAAAGATATTGGATCATTTAGTGACGACGAAAGCAGTGGGAAAAGGAACGGGTTTAGGATTGGCGATCGCACGGCTGATTGTAGTTGAGAAACACTTTGGTATGCTCGAAGTCAACTCAACTTTAGGCGCGGTACACAATTTACAATTTCACTGCCATGTTGAGCATTACCTGGGTAATTTATAGCCAATTTTTGGATTTTTCTTGAAATTGAAAGTTTTTTACACCCCAGTTTAAAATTTGGGGTGAGCGATCACTTCTGCCAAATTCTCGATACTTCGGTTGCACTAATTTATAAAGGAATCTCGATCGCAAATTCCGTACCTTCTCCTACAGTGGAACGGCAGCTCAAGGCTCCGGCGTGTTTTTCCGCGACAATTCGGTAACTGATGGCTAACCCTAAACCAGTGCCTTTTCCCATCGGTTTTGTCGTGAAAAACGGGTCAAATAATCGGCTCCGCACGTCTTCTGTCATGCCGATCGCATTATCGGAAATGCGGATGCAAATACTATTTTCGTTCAGGGCTTCTGTGCGAATGCTAATAGTTGGTTTCCAATCGTCGCCGCCGGCTGCCGTTAGCGAAGCCCTCGGAGAGGATCGCTTTTTATGGTTGCAAGCATCTTCTAAGGCGTCAATACTGTTGCTAAGCAGGTTCATAAATACCTGATTTAGCTGACCCGCATAACATTCTATTAAAGGAATTTTACCATAATCTTTGATTATTTTAATTTCGGGATAGTCGCCTCTGGCGCGCAGTTTGTTGTGCAAAATTAGGAGCGTATTGTCTATGCCTTCGTGAACGTTGGTAGGCTTTTTTACCGAGTCGTCTAAACGCGAGAAATTTCGCAAGCTCAGAACTATTTCGCGAATGCGATCTGCCCCCATTTTCATCGAAGATAATATTTTTAATAAATCTTCCCTCAGAAATTCTAAATCGATATTGTCAATACATTCTTGAACTTCTACCACGGGCTGAGGATAGTGTTTTTGGTAAAGTTCGACAAGCTGCAACAAGTCTCTGATATATTGGCTGGCGTAGGAAATATTGCCGTAGATAAAACTGACAGGGTTATTAATTTCGTGAGCTACTCCAGCTACCATTTGACCGAGACTTGACATTTTTTCGGTATGAATTAGATGAGCTTGAGTTTCTCGGAGTTCTTTGAGAGCGATTTCTAGCTGCTGGGCTCTGTTGTTGGCGATCGCCTCGGAGAGCCGCAAAGCATCCTCCGCTGCTTTGCGCTCTGTTATGTCAAAAATGGCGCCGTTGAGGGATAAAACTTCACCGTCTGCGTTGAAAAGGGCTTGACCTTTCTCTACAACCCACCGCACATTTCCGTCGCAGTGAATTAGGCGATATTCGATGATGTAAGGTTGTTTTGTCTTAATAGCCCGATCGATAATTGTCTCGATCTGCTCAGCGTCATCGGGATGAACTATACTCGGAAAAGCCTGCACCGGTTTTTGCATAAAGTTAGCCGCAGGATAGCCGGAAATAGCTTCTATGCCACTGCTGATAAAAGTTAGGCTCGATCGCCCAGCAGGGCTGCACCGATAAACCGCACCGGGAATGTTAGAAACTAATGACCTAAATTCTTCTTCCCTTTCTCGCAAAGCTGCCTCAATCCGCTTGCGTTCGCTAATGTCACGAGCAAAAGCGCACTGATATTCTTTGCCGTTAAATTCCAAATGGTTGATCGTAATTTCTACCGGAAAGATGCGACCGTACTTAGTGAGGTGGTGAACTTCAATATTAACCGAACCGCATCGTTTTAAGACTTTCCAGTGCAAACTCCAAGCAGTTTGGGGAAAATCTGGATTGATGTCGTGCACGGTCATCGAGAGCAATTCTGCTGCAGAATATCCCAATGAAGTGCAAGCAGCGTCGTTGACGTACACAAATTTACCGTCGGGCCCGATCCAGAATATCGCATCTGCCGATCGGTCGATCGCAAATTGAGTCAGTTGCAACTTTTCCTCAACCCGGTGGCGATCGGCAATTTCTTTTTCTAACTGTTCATTAAGCGAATTGAGAGCTAAAGTGCGATCAACAATCGTATCTGAAGGATAAAACTTGAGCGATTGTTTTGCCAATTCTCCTTTCTCTATATCATGCGGGTGGTGATTTTCTTCTACCTGTTTTAACGACTGTTGTTGAAATTTTTCTTTTTGATTGAAACCAGACTCGGCAAGTGCTTTCGGCATGAGGGCGAGGGCGATTGCGGCTAAAAGCCAAGAAATCAAAGCACTTGTAGCTTTGAGAGTTACCGACAGCCAATATATGGAATGCCAAAGCGTCCAAACTTCCGTCAATTTAGCCGCACCCCAGGCAAAAAAAACAACCGCAAACAGCAGGAAAATCTTGCGGTGAGAACCTTGGCGGGTAAAATAAACTAAAGATAGGGCGATCGAGCAATAAGCCAGTGCCGTCAGCGAGTCAAAAACAGCGTACAGTCGCAACTCCGGTACCACGTTGCAGGCGAGTCTAGAAGATACAGCAAGTGTGGAAAAAAAAATTGTTAATTGTTCTTGCATAAAGTTCAAGAAAAAAATTATCTGTACCAATGCAAATCCGATCAAATCTAATTATTTGATTTCGGCTAGTGAAATATTTACATAATTATATACTTTTTTCATTTATGAAACAGCTATTTTTTCAGGAAATGTCAAAACTGTCGAGGTGGCGCCCTGAGAACGAAGCTTTTCTCAAATATGAGCAATGGTGAGCGTCACGGCTAGCAACGCTTACGTTGCTCCCTGTCACGGAATACATAGGTTCGCCTACTGATTGCTTCAGAAACATTTAAATTGTTAATGATCGCTATTAAATTTTCTTTTAGATTACTTAGGCAGTGAGCCAGGGGTTAAAAACCCCTGGCTCACAGATGGACTAACAAACTTTTAACGCAGAGAAAATCTCAATTTTTGGGCTGGAAATCCACAATTAAGCGCCGCCCAGCGCCCAATGCACCAAAGTCCGAACTCCAAAACCGGTAGCCCCAGGGCCATTGTAGCCATTTTCTTTGTCAGTCCAAACCGGGCCGGCAATATCTAAATGCGCCCATGCAGTATCCTTTACAAACTGCTTCAAAAATAGCGCCGCCGTAATCGAACCACCGGGACGTGGGCCTGTGTTTTTCATGTCGGCGTGCAATGCTTTCAAGCCCTCAAAATATTTTTCTTCCATCGGCATTCGCCAAAATTTTTCGCCTGCCAATTCTGAGGCGGCGACTATTTCGGCGGCGACGCTATCTTGAGGACTCCACAAACCCGCGATATCGTCGCCTAAAGCAATGACGCAGGCCCCGGTGAGAGTTGCTAAATCGACAATCGCGTCAACTCCCAGTTTATCAGCAAATACCAAAGCATCAGCCAAGGTTAAACGACCTTCAGCGTCGGTATTGTTGACTTCAATTGTTTTGCCGTTGGAAGCTGTAAGGATGTCTCCAGGGCGCATGGCGCGGCCGCTGATCATGTTTTCAGTGACGGCGCTGATAAAGTGAACTTCCACATCGGGTTTGATGTGTCCGATCGCCTTTGCCGCTCCCAAAGTAGCCGCAGCGCCGCCCATATCTATTTTCATCATTTCAATGCCGCTGCCCGCACCTTTGATGTTCAAACCGCCAGAATCAAAGGTCAATCCTTTGCCCACAATTGCTATTTTGCGGCGCGGTGTGCCTTCGGGTTTGTAAGTTAGGTGGATGAATTTGGGGGGTAAATCAGATGCTAGGGCTACGCCGAGAAAGGCTCCCATGCCGAGTTTTTCACAGTCTTCCCGCTCTAATATTTCTAATTCTAAACCGCATTCGGCAGCTAGACTTTGAGCAGTTTCTGCCATGGTAATCGGGGTGACAAAATTTGCCGGCGCTGCGACTAATTCCCGTGCTAAAATGACTCCGGCAGTGATTTGGCGGGCGCGGGCGATCGCACTTTCGGTATCGGCAAAACCAAGCAAATGAATTTGTTCGAGTTGCGGGCTTTTGTCTTCCTTTTCCGATTTGAAACGGTTGTCTTGATTCAGGGAGAGTTCTACACCTTCGGCGATGGCGCTGGCTGTAGAATCCGGCGCGTTTTTCCACACCGGAAAGCTAATTCCGAGGGTTTTGCATTTCTCTTTTTTGGCTAACTTGGCGCAAACGCCCGCAGCTTGCCGCACGGTGTCTAATTTTAAGTCCTCTGTTTTGCCCAAACCGACGATCACAATTTTGCGAATGGGATTATTGCCGCCGACGCGGGTGATGGCGCTCGTGCCCACTTTGCCCTTAAAATCTACTTCCAGTAGCAGCTCTTTCAAAGTACCTGCAAGCTTTTCATCTAATTGTGCCAGCTCGCCGGTGAGTTCCAAGCCGTCCTCAAATAGACCAATTGCCAGGGCGTCTCCTGTCCAAACAGAGCGGGGCGTATCGGTGACTAGAAATTCCATGTTTTGATTTACACTTTAGATTTTAGATTTTTGATTGTACTTTGCAGTGGGTGGTTTGTGGTTTTTCGTTGGTGCGGGTAAATAGATCGATCGCACAAATTTTCGGCTCCACATCAAAATAAATTCTGCTACTATATCAGCCAAGTCCGCCTGCGATCGGATCTTCCACAAATCTCAATCATCTGTTTGGGGGTCGGCTGTCCGTTTTTGCCCCACTATTAACATTTATTTCTCGTTGAACAGGCATCCTGCCTGCGATGGCGTAGAACATCCATCCTGCCTCTGAGGGCTCTTGACAAACGATCGGTTATCTATTGTTATTCTCTTAAATTTTCCCATGCTAAAACGACGCCGGGCCCGATTTTCTGTTTTAATAAGCGTTTCAGTTTGCGTTATTGCGATCGGCTCTTTGGTTGCTGCGATGAAATTGATGGGTTTGGGCTCATCCCAGAAGGCTCAGCAGCCCCTGAATGCAGCGAATTCCGAATCGCAAGTCAAGATGTTGGTATCGCTATCACCGAGCGAGCGATCGGCGAAATTAGTTGAACTCGCAACCACTCAGTCTGCAAGTACGAACCCGCAGCAGGAAATCTCCCCTCAAAGCCGTGCCCGCTACCTGCTGGCCAGCGATTTAATCCAGCAAGGAAATGCCGCCAAAGCATTAAAATTATTGGACAAATTAGAGCAAGAATATCCGGTTTTAGCTGCTCACATTGCCCTAAAAAGGGCCCAAGCCTACCAATTGAGCGGCGACAAAGGCAAAGTCCAAAAAGCTTGGCAGGAACTACTCAAAAACTATCCGAGCGACCCAGTAGCAGCGGAAGCTTTATATGTTTTAGGCAAGTCAAAACCGGAATATTGGCAACAGGCAATTAGTGAATTTCCTGGTCATCCCCGCAGCGTAGAAATTGCCCTCCGCAAGTTAAAAGAAAACCCTAATCAGCCGCAGTTAATGCTGCTCGTAGCAAAATACGGTCATTATGTCAAAGATTACGGGACAATTTTGGAACAACTGGTGCAGCGAAACAGCGCCGGTTTGAAACCGGAAGATTGGGAAGAAATTGCCTTTGGTTATTGGGAAAAACAAGATTATGGCAAAGGAGCTATTGCTTACGGGAAAGCTCCCCGCAACGCCAAAAATCTTTACCGCAAAGCTCGCGGTTTGTGGCTCGACGGAAAAATCCCGGAATCGAGAATTGCCTATCAAGAATTAGTGCGCGAGTTTCCTGATGCCGAAGATACTGGTTTGGGTTTAATTCGGCTGTCGCGGCTGAGCGAGCCAAAGGATGCGATCGTTTTCCTCGATCGAGTTATTAGCAAATTCCCCAATTATGCCCCCGAAGCTTTGTTAGATAAATCCCAACTTCTCGACAAAGCACGCAGTGGTCAATCCGCCTCAGATACCCGCAAATTGCTATTGACAAAATACAACAATTCTGATAAGGCAGGCGAACTGCGGTGGACGATCGCCCAGCAGTATGCCAAAGGCGGAGATTTAAAATCAGCTTGGCAGTGGGCGAGAGAATTAACCACCCACAATCCCGACAGCGAACAAGCTCCAGAAGCAGCATTTTGGGTCGGGAAATGGGCACAGCAACTCGGCCGCCAACAAGACGCCAAGACTGCATTTGACTACACTATCTTACGCTATCCCGAATCATATTTTGCGTGGCGATCGGCTGTACTTCTTGGCTGGCCCGTAGGCGACTTTACCACAGTCCGAGATTTGTCTCCCAATGTAGCGCGGCCGCCTCAGCGCCCCGAACCCACTGCAGGTTCTCCGGCGTTGAAAGAACTCTATCAATTAGGTCAAGATAGAGATGCTTGGACGCTGTGGCAAGTTGAATTTATCGATCGCGTAGAGCCAAGTATTGCCGAACAGTTTACCGACGGTTTAATGCGAGTTGCAGTCGGAGACAATTTAGACGGTTTGTGGATGGTTGGGAGTTTGCGGCAGCGCGATAAACCAGATGATAGAACTCAATACCTCGAACTCAGACAGCAACCGATTTATTGGCAAGCACTTTATCCTTTTCCTTACTTAGAAACCATTGTAAAGTGGTCAAAAGAACGCACAATAAATCCAGTATTAGTAACCGCATTGATCCGGCAAGAATCCCGGTTTATGCCCTCCATCAAATCATCAGTTGGCGCTACCGGTTTAATGCAAGTAATGCCGGAAACAGCAGCTTGGGTTGCTCAACAAATCAGCCTCAAAAAGTATTCATTGGAGAATGTGGACGACAACGTTAAACTCGGTACGTGGTATTTGGATCACACTCACGACGAGTACAAGAATAACTCGATGTTAGCTGTGGCGAGTTATAATGCCGGGCCAAATGCAGTATCAGATTGGTTGAAGAGGTTTAGTTTTAGTGATCCGGATGCTTTTGCGGAAAAAATTCCGTTTCCTGAAACCAAAGGATACGTGAAATCGGTGTTTGAGAATTACTGGAATTATCTGCGGATTTACAATCCCGAAGTTAATCAGTTAATGAGTGAGCATTATGCGGCTGCTCAGAAAAAAGCAAAGTGAATTATTCGTGGTGTGGGGGCGGGTTTATCTAAATTGTTGGTAATCGTTATATCTTTTTGGTGGAACCCGCCCCTACCAAATATGGTTTCGTAGCGGGTTCCACCTACCATAATCGCCCCAAACAAACAATCTCAAAAACCCGCCCCCACCCAATAAACAATCATCAGTAATTGACCGGAGATGATATCAGCGGCATCCCAAAGAATCGCGAGTAGAAATCCCAGTTTGAGAATTAATCCCGGTTGCCTTTGTGCACAATTCTTTAACTTGTGACCCGTCCATAATTGCGTCGGTAAAGTCAGCGCCGGTGATATCAACTCCGTCAAAAGTAGAACGCAGCAAAATTGTTTCCGCTAAAATGGCATCACTTAAATCGGCATTAGTAAATTTAACTTGATCAATCATTGCATTAGTTAAATTGGCGCCGTGCAAATTCGCCTGAGTCATCACCGAAGCGCTCATAATTGCTCCCCGCAAATCGGCATTAGAAAAATTAGTCAAGTCCATATTAGCGTTAGAAAACTCAGCGGCCCGCAGCATTTGACCAGAAAAATCGCGTCTTGTCAGTTCGGCGTTGCTAAAGGACAACGGCGGAGCGTAATATTTAGATTGAGCCAGCGCTGGCTGCGGCAGAATGAAGATAGTTAGCGCCAAGAGCAATGCTGCTAGTTGCCGGAGTTTCATAAATCTGATATTCTCGCAAGGTGGATATTTCGTAGTGTATCCCGAACTTTGGTCGATCGACTAAACAGTTAAAATCTGAATTAAGAGTGATGGAGATGGAAAAAAAGATATGCTAAGTTTTTTCTTAACTTGGATAGTAGCCGCAGTTTCGCTGGTAATTACCGCTAACATTGTACCAGGTATGGCGGTGGTTAGCTTTCCGGCGGCGATGCTGGCTGCTGTTGTTATCGGATTGGTGAATGCGGTTGTCAAACCGATTATTACATTGCTGACGCTGCCTTTGACCGTTATTACTTTAGGTTTGTTTTTGTTTGTTGTGAATGCAATTTCGCTTTCCCTGGCTTCCTGGTTAGCGGCTGCGTTCAATATCGGCTTTGTGGTTAGCGGTTTTTGGCCGGCTTTGGTGGGTTCCATTGTGTTGTCATTCGTTTCTGGGTTGATCGGTCGATTTGTTAATGCCGATACTTTGTCTCAGTAATACATTATCCCGGATATTCGATCGGGCAAACTGCAACCGCTACTGTTACGGCAGAACCCGCCCTAACCCCTCCTTGTGAAAGGGGGGGATTTTTGTTGCGAAATATTTGTTTAGGGACTAAAAGCCTTTCACGGGCGGGTAGGATACCCAGCCCACAACCAGATTCACTCTTTGTGGAACAGGCATCTTGCCTGTTGTTGAGAACGGTACAAGATATCAGTTCGATCGCACACAGTGCCGCAGCTTCTGCTACGCTGGGCGTGCCGACTTCTTTGACTACAATATTTGAAGGATTGGGGACTTCTACGGAACTTAAAATGTCAGCAGCAAAGGTTTTTAACGGCCAATTTCGCGCTTGACAAAGTTCCAGCAAGCCGACTTCACCTGCTTTAGTGTCTATTGTAGCAAGACCTGCGATCGCACTTTCCGCTAAATGATTAGCGCGACATACATTTTGAATCGCAGTTTCGATTAATTCTCGCCCTGTTCCGCGTTCACAACCTATCCCTACCCACAACACTCTCGGATGCCACTGAACCTTTGGCAAAGCAGATTCCGGCGAAAATCTTCTCTGCGTGAAACTAATCCAAATTCGGGCTTTGATAGTTGATAGATTTTCCCCTTCCCAATACAAAGAATGTTTTTCGGGCAGGATGTTGTGCCACAAAGTAGAACCAACTTCTTGAATTACTTCGACAGTTTCCCCTCTAGCAAGAGCCGCCGCCACTCCAGTCCAGTCACCTTCGCCCCGGCTCCAACCGCTGGGAATGTCTAGCATATCTAAAGTAAATTCATCGCTCATTCTTCAGTTATCTATTCTGTAGTTTCACTGCGACCGCAATCTAAAAAGAAACTTAACACTCTGTTGAGTGAAAATTTTGGTATAATTGTAGCATAAACTACAAAAAACCCAACATTTAAGATGGTAGAACTAAATCAGTTACTGTTAGAGCTTGAAAGCAACCTCAAATGGGAAGGACTTATAGAAGAATGGACAGAACGCCGGGAAAGTTGGGTTAGCGATGCGGCAGCATCAGTTAACCTGACATATCTAGCAGAATTGCTAGTTGAATTGGAATCTAACTTGCAGTGGGAATCGGTGGATATTCAGTGGCAAGAGCGTCGGGAAAGTTGGGTAGAAGAATGTCTGGGAGCATCGATTGTTCAAGAAGTATCAAGTTTATTGCTGGAACTTGAAACCAATATAAATTCGGAAGCTATGGCTGATGAATGGCAGCAGAATCGCGAGGATTGGGTACAGCAAATGCACAATTTTAACCAGTAGTTTCGACGACTCAGAGCCTGTAGATATTGCGTTTTCAGGCTCAAAAATTTCCTAATGACTAATGATTAATGACTAATGACTAATGATTCATCTTTCTGCAAAACCCAATTCAAAAAAATATCAGCGAGTCCTTCAGCCATTTCGTGCATTTGCTGCCGAGAAGCATTCGGCTTCATAATCGTATTTTGACTGAAGGGCGCGGCTGCAAACATTCCCAAAAATACCTGAGCCATTTCCCAAAAAGCCTCAGCCACATCGCTCATTATAAAAAACCAACAGTCTAAATCAATAAAATTTGTACCATTATAGCACAAACTGCAAACAAGAAAAAACTTGATATGGTAGAACTAAATCAATTACTGTTAGAGTTTCAATCCCACCTAAACTGGGACGCAGTGAGGGAAGAATGGAAAGAACGTCGTGAGTGTTGGATGAGGGAGGTGTCAGCAGCAAGTGACGAACAACACCTAGCCAAATTGCTAGTTGAATTAGAATCAAATTTTCAGCGAGAAGCGGTACAAAGTCTCTGGAAAGTGATCCGTGAAAGTTGGGTACAAGAATGTCATATAGCATCGACGCTGGAAGAAGTATCAAGTCTATTGCTGGAACTTGAGAGCAATACAACTTGGGAAGTAGTGACGGATGAATGGCAGGATAATCGGGAGAATTGGGTACAGCAAATGTACGAATTTATAGAGTAATAATTCACTTAATCAAAATCAACTTTCATCGTGAATGATGTCCCTGCTGTGCGGTTGATTGTCTCGCTTCCGTCAATTACTTTAAATCCCGATCGCTCGTACAAACTCAGGGCTCGATTCGAGCTTCTGACACTCAGGGATACCGATCGATAAGAGACTTTCGCTGCTGACAACAAACGATCCAGCAACTGCGTTCCTACACCCTGATTTCTATATTCTGGAAGAACGGCGATCGCCAATTCCGGGATAGTATCGTCAACCCAGCCAAACCCCTTGTCATCATTTGTAAACAAACGCAGCCAGGCGGCTCCTACTGGCTGGCTCCCGTTCAATTCGATTGCTGCGAAGCCCAGATCGTTTGCACGTCCCCAATTCTTGACATATTTCGCAATTAAAGGATGATTCACAACCGCTTGCACCGTTGATTCGCCTTCTTCTGCCACGTGCGCCGCTTCATACAGCATTTGCCACAGAAAATGCTCGTCTTCCTGGGTTAGTGGCCGAATAGAATAGTGCAAAACTTTGCCCATAACAACTTTTCCCTGTTGCCCTAATTATTCATCTTTCAGCAAAACCCCATTCAGAAAAATATCAGCGAGTCCTTCGGCCATTTCCTGCATTTCCTGCGGAGAAGCATTCGGCTCCATAATTGTATTTTGACTGAAACCCGCGACTGCAAACATTCCCAAAAATACCTGAGCGACAATCTTCGGATTCATCTTTCGATAAACTCCTTTTTCCATCGCCGTTTCAAAAAAAGCCTCAGCCACATCGCTCATTTTTCCGATGACTTCCAACTGAATTCTGTCGCGCAAATCGGGGTGAAATTGCGCCTCCAAAAAACACACCCGCATCATGTCGCTATTCTCGCGGATATTCAGCATCCGTCGCCGCATCACCTGAGCCACTGCTTTGTAACTGCCCATCTCGCTCAATTCTGTCAGCAAATCCGTCAGCAACTCAACCCATCCTTCCGTCGCCACCTCAATCAAAATCGCTTTTTTATTATCAAAATGCCGAAATAGCGTACCCTCGGCCACCCCCGCCGCTGCTGCTAAATCGCGAGTTGTCGTGCCGTCGTATCCGCTGCGGGCAAACAACCGCTGGGCGGCTTGTAAAATCCGCTTCTTGGTTTCTGTTTCAGAAGGAGGAGACTGATTAAAAATTCGCATGGCTTTGGAATCGGTAATTTCCGACTTGGAACTACGGGTTCGGGACTGAAGGGCTAAATAATGTTAAGTTTTAAGTTGTGCGCGGCTTTGATTCCAAACTTAAAACTCCTCGCCGGGCTCCAGACCCTTTTTGAGATTTGCTGTATCAGCGTAACATCTGCGACGCAACAGATCGCTTATGCCCCCAAAAATCTTTATCCTTAGAAAAGAATCTCTGACCGCCGAGCACAAACATTTTCTTGTTTGACAATCCCAAATCCATAATCGCAAATCGAATGACCCCGCAGTTCCAAAAACCCCGTGAAGCGAAGCTATCCCGTAGGGAAGCGCCCGATCGCAAAACTCGATTCATCGCCTCCCTACTGGCCGCTGTACTGCTGTGGTGGGGAATTTCTCCCGAAATCGCCCTCGCCCGCCCCAACGCCGCTAGTGGCTCCCAAGCAGTCTCTGTTCAACCGTCGCTCGATCGAGTAATCAGCCAAGTCAGCGAATTTAAGCTCGACAACGGCATGAAATTCATCGTACTCGAAAGGCCCAGATCGCCTGTAGCATCGTTTCTGATTCACGCCGATGTGGGTGGGGCAAACGAACCCGACGGTAAAACAGGTGTCGCTCACTATCTCGAACATTTAGCCTTCAAAGGCACGCCAAAAATCGGCACTACCGACTACCAAGCCGAAAAGCCGCTGCTAGAAAAACAAGACCAACTCTTCGAGCAAATGCAAGCAGCCAAGGCTAGCGGCAAAACTGAAGAAGTAGCCCAATTAAAAGCAGAATTTGACAAAGTTGAAGCCGAAGCTTCGCAATTTGTCAAGCGCAACGAACTCGGCAAAATAGTGGAACAAGCAGGTGGAGTCGGACTAAATGCCGCTACTTCCACCGACGCCACAATGTATTTTTACAGCCTTCCAGCTAATAAGTTAGAACTGTGGATGTCGCTGGAATCAGAGCGATTTCTAGAACCAGTATTTCGGGAATTTTACAAAGAAAAACAGGTAATTTTAGAAGAGCGCAGGCTGCGAACGGAGAATTCTCCGATCGGACAAATGGTTGAACTTTTTGCCAACAAAGCTTTCTCTGCTCATCCCTACCGCCGCCCCGTAATTGGCTACGCTGAAGACATTAAAAACCTCAGCCGCAGCGACGTGCAGAATTTTTTCGAGACTCACTACGTCCCCAGCAAGCTTACTGTTGCGGTGGTAGGAGACGTGAAAGCTTCGGAGGTGAAGCGACTAGCTCAAATTTATTTCGGCCGTTACAAGGCGAAACCAGCGCCTCCAGAATTGCAGATTGTCGAACCTCCCCAAACGCAAACTAAGGAAGTGACGCTGAAATTACAAACTCAACCTTGGTATTTGGAAGGATACCACCGGCCGGCGATGAATCATCCCGACAATGCGGTTTATGAAATGATTGGTTCTTTGCTCAGCGATGGTCGCACTTCTCGGCTCTACAAATCTTTGGTAGAACAACAGCAATTGGCGCTGGCTGCTCAAGGTTTCAGCGGTTATCCGGGGGAAAAGTATCCGAATTTGATGTTATTTTACGCTCAAACTGCTCCGGGCCACACGGTTGATGAGGTGGCGGCAGCTTTGAACAAGGAAATCGAGCGCCTGAAAACTGAGCCGGTTTCTGCTTTGGAATTGGAGCGCGTGAAAACTCAGGCGAGAGCCGATTTGTTGCGATCGCTCAATTCTAATATGGGCATGGCATTTGCGCTGGTGGACTATGAAGTAAACACCGGTTCGTGGCGAAATTTGTTCAAGGAATTGGATGCGATCGCGGCTGTTACTCCCGCTGACATTCAGCGTGTCGCTCAGGCAACTTTCCGCCCGGAAAATCGCACGATTGGTAAGCTTTTGCCACTGTAATAAGAAGGAAGAGGGAAGAAGGAAGAAGGAAGAAGGAAGAAGGAAGAGGGAAGAAGGAAGAGGGAAGAAGGAAGAAGGAAGAAACACTCGTTTCCAGGCTCTGCCTGGGAACGCACATCCAAAGGCTCTGCCTCGATTTAGAATCATCACAATAGGAAACATTGGAGAAAGAATGAAAAGGACTAAATTGAGACTGAAAAAAGTAAAGTTATTTCTGCTATCGCTTTGCTTTTTTACTGTTTCACTTGGCACGTTTAATTTGTTACCTTCCTTTGCGGCTGCACCGAAACACTACGACGAATTAACCTTCCCGGCGGTGCCCGAAATTAAATTACCTAAATATACTCGCTTCGAGCTGAAAAATGGCATCCGGGTGTATCTCATGGAAGACCGGGAACTCCCGTTAGTCGGGGGAACGGCGCTATTTCGCACGGGCGAGCGCTTTGAACCTGCTGATAAAATCGGACTGGCAAGTTTGACGGGAGAAGTGATGCGAACTGGCGGCACGACCCGGCATACGGCTGATGAACTAAATCAGTTGCTAGAACAGCAAGCAGCTTCGGTAGAAACGGGAATTGATGTTAGTTCCGGTACCGCTAATTTTAGTGCTTTAGCTGAAGATTTGGAACCCGTGTTTGACTTATTTGCGGAAGTGATTCGGGAGCCAATATTTGCTAAGGAAAAGTTGGATTTAGCGAAGAAGCAAACTCAAGGTGCGATCGCCCGCCGCAATGACGATCCTAACGATATTACCGGCCGCGAGTTTGAAAAGTTAATTTATGGCGATCGCAGTCCTTACGCGCGCACGGTAGAATACAAAACCCTCGCCAATATTTCCCGCGACGATTTGGTGAGTTTCTACCAGAAATATTTCCATCCCAAGAATATGATTTTGGGTATTTCTGGCGACTTTGATACAGCTAAAATGCGAGCGCTCGTCGAGGAAAAATTTGGCAACTGGCAACCGAGTCAAAGTGCAGAAGTGCCGCCCTTACCAACGGTATCGCCGGCGAATCAAGGTGGCATATTTTTGGTAAATCAGCCGCAATTAAGTCAAAGTTACGTGCAAATGGGACATTTGGGCGGAATGCTCAGCAGTCCAGATTACGGTGCTTTGGACGTAATGAACGGGGTTTTGAACGGTTTCGGTGGCCGTTTGTTCAATAACGTGCGATCGCGCCAAGGCTTAGCTTATTCAGTATACGCGGCTTGGAGTCCGAGGTTTGACTATCCGGGGGTGTTTGTCGCTGGAGGCCAAACGCGATCGGACGCTACAGTACCGTTTATCCAGGCAATTCGGGCAGAGATCGATCGTATCCGCACCGAACCAATTACCCCGGCAGAATTAGCTTTTGCTAAAGATTCCACGCTAAATTCTTTCATCTTCAAATTTGAAAATCCCAGTCAAACTTTGTCGCGATTAATTCGCTACGAATACTACGGTTATCCCGAGGATTTCATTTTTCGCTACCGCCGCAGCATCGAAGCAGCAACAATTGCCGACGTGCAGCGCGTAGCCAAGACTTATTTGAAACCGGAGAATCTGGTAACATTAGTAGTGGGAAATAGTACGGCAATTGAACCGCCGTTATCGAGTTTGGGAACTTCGGTAAAAGTGCAATCTGTTGATATCACAATTCCCTCGGCTACTTAATCGATGATTCCTGTGACGCACCAGACTATTGTGTGGTGCGTCACTGTGAGATTGTGAATCTAATTTGTAAATTTTCGATGGCGAACCTTACGGCTAATGAATAATATAATGCAATACGGTTTACTTAAGACGATCCCCCCTAACCCCCCTTAAAAAGGGGAGTAGGGGGTGG
This sequence comes from Microcoleus sp. Pol10D4, assembly GCF_036701555.1. Classification (NCBI taxonomy): domain Bacteria; kingdom Bacillati; phylum Cyanobacteriota; class Cyanophyceae; order Oscillatoriales; family Microcoleaceae; genus Microcoleus; species Microcoleus sp. Pol10D4. The sequence goes on along the minus strand of NZ_JAUBRA010000027.1, from coordinate 62,165 downwards.
GATCAGAATGCCCTCAAAGTCAACCCCTACTCCCCTTCTTAAGGGTGATTTAAGGGGATCTCCGGGGCATAAATATGTTAAGTGAACCGTATTGTAATATAATGAATATAACCACACAAGAGCAATTCGAGTTAATTCTAGGTTCTAGTATAGAAAATCAAGAATTCATCAGATTAACTTTAGGGAAGTATAGAGGAGGAGAAGACGGTTTAACTAAAATTATTGTGAGAATTGTAGAATTAAAAGCAAGCATAAAGCTTTCTTTAACCTATAGTTATAAAACTAAGGAAATAGTCAAAAATCACCCAATCGAAGAAGGATTAAATTTAATCAAAACCCTGATTGGCAGTCAATTTATGAGTATTAGATTATTCTCGATCGAGCAAGATGTTCAACTTGAATATGGCAAAAATAAAAAACCTAAAATTAATTTTATTAAGCCCACCTTTACCAATCCTGTTGATACGACTCCGCAGCAACACGACCGTAGGAAGAAACGGTATATTGAATCAGAAAATAATGTATATCTCAGAGCATTAGGCATTACCAATAGTCAAGGGAATGTCGTAAGAACGATGGAAGATAAGTTCAGACAGATAAATAAGTTTGTGGAAATCATACATGGCTTAGTTGAATCATCAGAATTGGCAGAAAAAAGTCATATCTCTGTAGTTGACATGGGTTCAGGCAAGGGATACTTAACCTTCGCAATATATGATTTTCTGAACAATATTTTAGACAAGGAAGCATCGGTTATTGGTATAGAAAGCAGAATACATTTAGTGGATTTTTGTAACTCTGTTGCCCAATCAGTTAATTTTGAAAGGTTACATTTTAATCAAGGAAATATCAGTAACTATAGCGCCAAAAAATCAGACATAACCATCGCACTTCATGCCTGCGATACTGCAACAGATGATGCAATTTATAAAGGGATACAGTCTGATTCTTCCTTAATCATCCTAGCACCATGCTGCCACAAGCAAGTTAGGAAACAAATTCATCCGAATATGGTTTTGAAGGATCTCTTAAAGTCTGGTATTTTGCTGGAGAGGCAATCGGAAATAGTTACTGATGGATTAAGAGCGCTTTTACTTGAATTGTCTGGCTATAAAACTAAGGTTTTTGAGTTTATAGCTGCTGAACATACGAGTAAGAATATAATGATTGTGGGAATTAAAAGCAATCATAGTATCAATAAGGAGCAGATTATTGGACAAATCAAAGAAATTAAAAAACTTTATGGAATAAACTTTCACTATTTAGAGACTTTACTATTTCCCCACTTCTTTCTTTCCCCCGATCTGGCCGATATAATTAATGCTTAGTTGGTAAGCGATCGCGCTATAATACCAATTTCAACCCGATCGCATTCAAGCAGTAATCCTGGGTTTGAAGTACCCTATGGTCAATTTGGATTGAGTAGCGATTTGCCCGATCGCCCGATTCATGTCAGCCGATCGGGATCGACACCCAACTCGCGCAACTTTGCCGCCAATACCTCCGCCCGCTGGCGTTCCTGTTGAGCCAGCAGCCGTTCCTGTTGGGCCTGTTCCGAGCTCCACAGCAGCAAATTTCCCTGCGAATCCCACCAACGCAGCCAATTCATAGTTTGCCCCAGCCGTTCCCCCGACCAAATCCCCAGCCACAAATCCAACTCTGGAATCCGCACCCGTCCCTCAGCATCAGCAGCCTGCGTTTCATAGGCTCCATTTTGCAGATACCGCACTTCCAGCTTGGGCTCGTAGGGGTCTAGGTAACGTAGGTGGGCACTTGCAGAATCTGTTCGTAGAAGTAGAGCTTGCTGAATAATCTATCGCCAGCCAAGAACAGGTGCGATCGATATCTGAAAGCTGGGTTAAATATAAGTTTTTTCGGTATCGATTCCACAAAATATAATTGTAGATTATCTTCGACCCAAAAACAGGCGTTCTTTTTCCAAATAGACAGAAAAACACACAAAAAACCCGGCGCCACCAGGTAGCAAGGTTCATGACTAAAAAAGTAATTGCAATAACTGTACCAGATGTATTATCGAGTTTAGCCATCACTCGATTCAGACCGAATCTTCGTTTTCCTTGCCCAAATTTGCCCTCTATCGCATTTCTAATCCTCTCATCTTCCAACGCTTGCTTCTTTTTTGATTTACTGACGTTTGCTGGCGGTCTTCCTAGGGGCGGCCCACTCAGCCTAATTCCTTTTTCTTTACACCATGCTCGGTTTTCCCTTGTACGGTAAATGCGATCTGCATGAACTGACTCTGGATAATACCCTGTGAATCTATGATATGCTTCTACTTGTGTTTTTAAGTCCCCTGATTCGTTGAAATTATCCCAGCTCATCCGGTCTAAGAATACATACCCTTCAAAGCAACTGGCTGATAGTTTGGCTCCAAACTCTACGCTTTTTCCGGCTTTTCCTCTGACTATCGGACGGATGTGGGGTTGGCTTAAACTTACTATTCTATCCTCAATACTCTGTTTATTGTTGTCAAATAACCATTGCTGTTGGCGAGCGACTTCTGTGAGGACTAGCAAGGTTTTATATTGCTTTTTAGTCAGACTTTCTAGGCTCGCACCCGCATCAATTAGCTGTTCAATATGAGAAGCGTTTCTTTTGATATATTGAAGTTGTTTTTTAATTGCCTGTCTTCTTTTGTTGCGGGTGGGTCGTCTTTGTTTGGCTATTAATAAGTAATCTTTTCGGGCAAGATTACGGTAGGTTCTTGGTTTTTTCGGAATTTGACCTTTGAGCTGTTTATACAGGATATCTATGATTTTTTCGGTGTGAACTCTGGCTCTGTTTAATAGTCCTAAGTCGGTCGGATAACTAATATCGGCTGGAGCGCAGGTTGCATCTATGATTAGTTTTCCGCGATTGGGTGACTTATTTTGGGCGTCCGAATCCTTTTTTTTTTCGGGTTTGATTGGGGTGGTGGAGCGCATTTTTTCGACCATGCGTTCGTTGACTTGATTAATTAGGTTGGGACTGATTCGTTGCCGAAAGTGTACTAATAGAGATGGGTCAAATGCGAGTTCATTGCTGTAGCTTGATTGACCAATGAAGTATTGCAGATAGGGGTTTTCGCGGATCTGTTCGACTGTTTCCCGATCGCTAATTCCTAATTTTTCTTTAATAATTAATGCCCCCAATGCCATCCTAAACGATTTGGCTGGTGCACCATGCGCTGTGGGGAAATTGGCCGCATATTCTGATTCAAATTCTGACCACGGGATTATTTGGGCCATTTTTACCCAACGGTTGTCCGCTGACAATTTAGAGCCGTTGGCTAGTTCAAAGTCTAAGGCTGGGAGGGGAGCAAGCTCAGCTTTTCTGTACACGATCGCAGGTGGTGATGCACGGCTTTTGACCTATTCTACCTGTTTATCTTGCACTTTACTCTCGAGCGCGCGATCAAATAACCCAGGCCACGTAACACGCGGGCGATATATTCAGCAAGCCCGAAGTAGAGCTTGCCATAGGGAGGAGTCGATCGCACCGACAATTCGCTGTAATCTTCATTAGACAAAAACTCCATCACCACCGATACCGGCGCACCCTCCAGATTCGGCGTGTAACTCCGGCGAATCGTCCCCTCAGCAACTGGATGCACTTGCGGCACAAAAAACCAATCCGGTGCTTTGACTACAATCTGCTTATTTACAGTCGCTACCAGTCCAAAATTGGAACCAATAAGGGCGATCGATTAAATGCGTCCAGCGGCTCCCAGAGCATCGGTGAGAGCGGCCGCAAGGGGTGGTTGTTGAATATTTTCCACAGGATCGTCGGGTAATACAAAGTCGGCTGGTAAGGCTTCCCAGGTGACAGTTGGTGTTTTGGAACTCGATGGGATTTGAAGTACCATTAGCTCATACCATTTGAGATTTTATATTTTAGATTACTCGTTACCAGACTGGAGCCTGCTAACGCCGGGAGGCTCTGCCTCCATTTTACCAAGCGAGGCAGAGCCTCTGGATATAGTTTCCCAGGCTGGAGCCTTGGAACCAGTTAAGATGTTTGTAGTGGGGACTTTAGTCCTTCATGAATGCGGACTAAAGTCCTCACTACGAACCTCAACTAAAAATCAATAGTCAAAGGCGCTCTCGGAAACGGAATCACATCCCGAATATTCCCCATTCCCGTCATAAACTGCACTAACCGTTCAAATCCCAAACCAAAGCCAGCGTGAGGCACAGTACCGTAGCGGCGCAAATCCAAATACCACCACAATTCCTCCTTATTCATACCCTGGGCTTCCATGCGCCGCTCCAACACATCCAGCCTTTCTTCCCGCTGCGAACCGCCTATAATTTCCCCAATATTAGGAGCCAAAACATCCATTGCTCGCACCGTTTTATCGTCCTCATTTAAACGCATATAAAATGCTTTAATCCCGACGGGATAATCGCTGACAATTGTCGGCTTTTTAAACAAGTCCTCAGCCAAATAACGCTCGTGTTCCGACTGCAAATCCAAGCCCCAACTTACCGGGAAATCAAACTTTTTGTCGGCTTTTTCCAAAAGTGCGATCGCCTCGGTATAAGTAATCCGCTCAAACTGATTATTAATGATATTTTCAGCAGTAGCCAAAACCGTTTTGTCAATGCGCTCATTGAAAAACTCCATATCTTCCGGGCAATGATCCAAAACGTATTTAAAAATGTACTTTAAAAACGCCTCAGCCAAATCCATATCTCCCTGCAGATCGCAGAAAGCCATCTCCGGTTCAATCATCCAAAACTCCGCCAAATGTCGCGAAGTATTAGAATTTTCCGCTCTAAAAGTCGGGCCAAAAGTGTAAACATTGCCGAAAGCCATCGCCATAACTTCCGCTTCCAACTGGCCGCTAACTGTTAAATAGGCGCGCTTTCCAAAAAAGTCTTTAGCATAATCAACCTCTTGCGAATCTGTGCGCGGCACATTCTTTAAATCAAAGTTGGTAACGGCGAACATTTCCCCCGCACCTTCGCAGTCGCTAGCAGCAATAATCGGAGTATGAACCCACAAAAAACCGCGTTCTTGAAAAAATTGGTGTACCGCCGCCGAACAAGCATTGCGGACTCGAAAGACAGCACCGTGGGTATTTGTGCGCGGCCGCAAATGCGCGATTGTCCGCAAAAATTCAAAGGAATGGCGCTTTTTTTGCAGCGGATAAGTTTGCGGGTCTGCATCGCCATAAACTTGTACTTGTGAAGCTTTCAACTCAATTCGCTGTCCTTTTGCTGGAGACGCTACCAGGACTCCCGACACTTCTAGAGATGCACCTGTATTCAGTTGTTTGAGTACATTTTCAAAGTCTGGCAAATCTGAATTTATCACTACTTGCAAGTTAGCCATCGCCGAACCATCGTTGACTTCGACAAAGGCAAATTCTTTCAATTCGCGCTTAGTGCGAACCCAACCTTGAACAGTTACAGTTTCGTCGGGTTCACCTGCGCGCAAAATTGCTGCTATTCGTTGAGTTGTCATATCCACTCCTGTTTATTTAATATTTTGCACCATATTTCTCTCTTTTCTCTTCCTCTGCGCCCTCTGCGGTAAAGAAAAAAATCATAAATCTCAACATAGTTCAACCTGCATAGGATTTCAAAATCCAACCGAGCAAAATGCCAAGTCCGCCAAAGCGAACTGCTTGCCAAAAAGGTTGTTTTATGCTTCCCCAAGAAAACAGGCTGCTTTCTAAATTCAACTCGATAGTTTCCAATTCTTGCTCAATTTCCCGCAATTCTTTTTTGAGTTCGGGCAATGGATTTCGGCGTCCCGACTGGCGGATTTCTTCGCGCCGATGACCGAGTTCTACTTGGCGCTGTCGATCGACCTGAATTTGAGTGTACCGTTCTTTGACTGCTGCGAGCGATCGCTCAACTGCTGCGATCGCTTGAACAAACTCACTTTCTTGCTCTTCCGGATTTAACTCTGACTGCTGTTGAGGCATTTCGATCTGCAAACCTGACAATAATAATAAAAAAAACCGATTTCCAATTAAGTTGTTATTATATGCAGTATATTTTTAAAATTCTGAAACGGCAGCCAAATCCGTATAATTGCCAATTATGCTTGAAACTACACAAACAACCCAAACTGTCAACCTCAACGAGCTGAGTACGGTAGAACTAGCCCAAGCTCTCGCCGCGCGCCTCGCCATCCCCGAAAAAGATTGGCATCGCCTCAAAGGCAACCGTTCTGCGCGGGCCTGCGAGCAAGCTGCGGCCGCTTTGGTCTTTTTGCTCAAAAAACAGCCCGAAGAAGCTCTCCCGCGCTTAAACCAAGCAGCAGGATGGCTGGATCGATCGATATCTGCTCCTCCCTGTCCCACCCACGGCAAATAATTAGATTGCTTCGTTCTTCGTAACGCTTCGCGGTTTTGAGTTTTGACTTGAGTAGTCGCTCAAAACTTAGACAATCGCGCCGCTTGATCGAGCAGCGCGATTGTGAGTTCAAAAGATTTATACTTTTTTAACTCAAAACTCACATTTTGCATTATGATCAGCTATCAATAGCCATAGCGTTCAAATTCTCACTGCAAGCTTGAGCCCGATAACGAAAAAATTTCCAGGTCTAGCTGAGGTGAAAACTACTGCCAAATAGCGGTGCTAGCGCAAGCGAGGCAGCCGGTAGCGACTGGCAAGTTCTTTGCACAGCCGTAACTCCGTACCTTCAGAATTCCACTCTACCCGATCGAATATTTGGTAGAGAATAAACAACCCCCTACCACATTCCTGTTCCACATGGGGTAGTCCAGAGTTATCTGCAACGTCCTCTGCTAGGAGACTGTCGCAATCATCGGTATAAAGGTTGCAACCACAAGGAGCCTTAAAGCCAGAACCTTCATCCGATATCACCCACCAATATTGGTTTTGGACGATCGAAAAACGGACTCCAACAGTTTTACCGGGATCTAATTTGTTTCCATGCTTAGCAGCATTTACCAAAGCTTCTTGAAGCCCCAACCGCAATTCCGCTTGCCAGTAATCTGGCACCTCTGCTAGGAGCAGATCCAAAATAGGACAAAGGTATAGAGTAGAAGCGAAGCTAATCGTGATCCAATTGCGTCCGACGGGACGAGGTGAAATAGCAATCACTCAGAAAACTCCCTAACTTTCAGGTGGATAAAGTTCACACCCTGCATAGTTGGCTCCCTAGTATTCAAAATGCTAATTAATTGAGCGGCGCAGCTCTACTTCTATCTTAGAGTATCAAAGCAATTAAGAACAGCAAACAACGTCACAAAATATTCTGCGATTCTGAGAAACTTCTGCAGAGAACCATCAGTAATTCTACTTATAACTTTTCCCGGTCACGAAATTTTTGATTTCAGCTTTTGCCAACTCGCAACGCTTAGGTTCGCTGCAGCCCCCAAGCCGTCAACACCTCTGGAACAAACGATCCCCACCTGGAAAAGCTCGGAAATAACTATAAAAAAGTCGATCCCTTCACCCTCGCCAATGAGGCTCGACCCTAGCAGCCGCTGCTTTACGCCATCGCCCAGAACTTGCTTTTGCTGCCAAACAGCAAAATCATCATACCTAGGTATGTTGCAGCCAAAACCCGATTTATTTTCCGAAATGCGATCTGGGAAAACACCTCCCATTGCTGCGCCCCTCACAAAATCAATATTCGTTACAAAACTTATTAATCCTGAGTGCGGAAGATCGCCAGCTCCCAACTCGCTCACATTCACGAATCCTTTGCTAGCGGAAGCCCAGCGCGGATGCCAAACTTTATAAATCTGAGCGTCGCGATACAATAGTTAAAGTAAATAATTATTTCTTTACATCATGCAAACAACCCCAGCCATCACCACAGCCCCCATAGCCGGCACTTACTGGCAGTGGCGGGGGCATTCAGTATACTACGTTCGATCCAGCGATCGGCATCCAGAACGCCCTCCCCTGCTGTTAATTCACGGTTTTGGAGCCTCCACAGACCACTGGCGCAAAAATATCAGCGGCCTAAGCAAAGACTTTGAAGTGTGGGCGATCGACCTGATCGGATTCGGGCGATCGGCAAAACCCGAATTGCAGTACAGCGGCGACCTCTGGCGCGACCAACTCCACGACTTTATCACCAACATCATCGGCCGGCCCGCCGTACTAGCCGGCAACTCCCTCGGAGGCTACGCCGCCTTGTGTGTAGCAGCCCAGCGCCCCGAATCAGCAGCCGGACTCATATTAATCAACAGCGCCGGCCCCTTCAGCGAACCGCAGCCCGCACCCGAAGCCCCGCCCTTGCAAAAAGCCATATCTGCGGTAGCTAAAACCTTATTTCAGCAAGATTGGGCAAGTTTTCTGCTGTTCCAGTACGTGCGCCAGCGATCGACAATTCGGAAAACCCTAGAAAAAGTATATCTCGACCAAAGCGCCGTTACAGACCAATTAGTAGAAGAAATTTACCTTCCCTCCTGCGATCCCGGTGCCCCCAAAGTATTCGCTTCCGTATTCCGAACACCCCAAGGCGAAAAAATTGACGTATTACTTAGTCAATTAAACTGCCGGTTGCTAATGCTGTGGGGAGAAGGCGATCCGTGGATGAATTCCACAGAAAGAAGCGCCAAATTTCGCAAACACTATCCTCAGTTGACAGAACACTTTATCAAAGCTGGTCACTGTCCCCACGACGAAGTACCAGAACAGATAAACGAATTGATTCGCGCATGGATAATTGACAAGGGCATTGTTGACTGTTGACTGTTGACTGTTGACTGTTGACTGTTGACTGTTGACTGTTGACTGTTGACTGTTGACTGTTAACTGTTGACTACTGACTACTGACTGATGACTTCATTTAACTTTCTGGTTAATCTCAACTCAAACATTCTGAGGAGACGGAAACAATGACCCGCAAAAAGACTCGCCGCAATTTTATATTGAGCAGTATAGCTGTTGCCAGCGGCATTGCAGGTGCTAAGGCGATTGAACAGCAGGATCGGGAAATCGCAGCCGCACCCAATAACAAGGCGGGCGCCACAGTAAAAATGCCAGAACGACTCTTAGGCAACACCGGCGTGAAAGTGCCGATTTTCGGTTTGGGGGGAGGCGGGCAAACACCGCTGTCGCAGAAGGGCAGAGAAGCAGAAGCGGCGGTGCAAATTGAACGCGCGATCGAACTAGGCATTCGCTATTTTGACACGGCGGCCGAGTACGGGTCCAGCGAAGAAAACTTAGGCAAAGTTTTGCCACCATATCGATCGCGCCTATTCCTAGCCACAAAAACCTCCGCCAGAGACAGAGATGGCGCGTGGAGAGACTTAGAGCAATCGCTCAAAAGATTGAAAACCGATCGGCTAGACTTGTGGCAACTCCACCACGTCTCATTCCAAACAGAATTAGACCAAATTTTCAGTGCCAAAGGAGCAATAAAGGCGATCGAAGAAGCCAAACAGCAAAAAATAATTCGTTTTTCCGGCATCACCGGACACCACGAACCAGCCATCATTGCCGCAGGCTTGCAGCGCTATCCTTTCGACACAACATTAATCTCCCTCAACGCCGCCGAAAAACATCACCCGCGCTCCTTTGTTACCAGCGCTTTACCAATTGCCAAAGCCAAAAATATCGGTGTCATAGCCATGAAAATACCAGCTTACGGCAAATTATTTGAGAACGGTGTTTTAGATGGAATGCACCAAGCAATGGGCTACACGCTTTCACTTCCCGGCGTGCACTGCTGCGTCATCGCTGCCGACTCAGTAAAGCAATTAGAAGAAAACTTAAAAGTCGCCCAAGCATTCCAACCCCTGAACACAACAGAAATGGCAGCACTTGAAAAACGCACCGCCGCCGCTTGGCAAGAAAATACATTTTTCAGACAGTGGACTTAAGATATCAACTCCAAAATTCCCTTTTTCATCTGTGTTTATTTTAGGGTTTTTATTGTGGCGCGGGCGTCCCGCCCGCGATCTCAAATCCACGCTTCATCGGAATTATTCATCTCTCTTGTCTCCCTCTGTGTTCTCTGCGTTCTCTGTGGTTAAATCCTTCCGATCCAAGCGGAAACGATATGAATCATAGTTTTGTATGAAAAATGAAGTCCTCACTACGAACCTGCAATGTTTATGTTACCAAACTTGATATCATCTGCGGTGAAAGTACCTCAAATCACAAAACAAGGCGAGCCAACCCGGTCGCCTTGTTTAATATCATAAAATATGCACTTTGTCAACAGCAAAGAGCTACTTTTTTTTCCGTTTAGCCTTATCTAACCGCCTGCGATCGCGCCACTCAACAGAAGTCAAATAAGCGACCCCGCCAGTCACCGTCACCAGCAGTGCAAAGGCCACTAAAACGAGAAAATTAGCAATCGAAAATTCCACAACCCCTCTTCCTCTGATTTTACATTTTCTACTTTCGATTTTAGATTAAAAATGTTAACAATTAACAGTTGAATTTTGACTGCTAACTGTTAAAAGTTAACAGTGAACTGTTAACACTCTCGTCAAACTGCTGGCAACTCTGACAAAATTGTAAACCTCACATGATTAATTGCCAGACTTCCCACGGAAACCTCCTCCTTGTTTAAAGGAAGACCGCCGCTAGTGAGACTTTGAAACCGAATTCCCTTGCCAATTTCTACGTGATACCAAGCCAAACCCATAAAAAATCGCAACGGATAAGGACCTCTGTCTTGAATATCATCAGGATTAGATTCCATCGGCACCCAGCCAAAACCTGGAATGTAAAATTCCAGCCAAACGTGATTGAAATCCGGCTCCAGCGACACACCTTTTCTGTCAGCAAAAGCCGGACACTTGTAGCGCCCGATCGTGCGGCAAGCAATCCCGTTTAACCTAGCCAAAGCTAACAAGACTCCCACGTATTCGCCGCAGGAACCGATACCACGGCGCAGCACAATATCGGGAGTGTCAATGTGAGGTCTAATTCCGTAAGAAAGTTGATCGTAAACAAAATTACGAATGCTCAGCAATTGCCTGAGAATGTTAGTTTCCGAACCAATGGCAGCCACAGCAGCCGATCGCACAATCTCCGTATCCATAGCCAAATTGTCATTATCCACCAAATACTTAGCTGCAAACTCCGGCGACAGCTTCGGAGCCTTTTCGACATCCCGAGGCGACAACTGATACTTAATCGATCGAACTTCTAACAAAGCCTTCCAGCCAAAAATTCGGCGTTCCCCAGGGTGCAGCCGATCAAACTTAAACACCGCCACCCGTTCCCCTTCCTGAATTTCCTCAGTAAAAGGCATTCCGATCGGCGTAATTTCCCTTACCTTTTGCCGATGAGTTTCCGAAGGCAAAGCAATCCGCCACTCCAAATTTTCGATTTCTACCTCATCGAGAGGAGACAGTTCCTCCACATAAGACATTTCCATCAAAAAACCGTTTGACAAAGCGTAGCGGTCAGCTTCATTGTAGTAAAAAGACAAAGGCTGAATAAAAGTGCGATCGCGCTTCGTCAACTGAAAAGGATCTTCGGAATTCGGGTCATCCCGGATGTAAAGTTCATCCCCGGCATAAGCCACATACAGAACCTCCTCCCCGGTTTCGGAATCCTTATGAAAAGCCAAACCTGAAGGCGACTCAAAGGGAGTCAAAACGCTAAATTTAATCTCCCCAGTTCCCCGTTCCAAACAGTAAACAGTTTGCTCAGTCTTGTCGCAAACCCAAATTTCCTCATCCCGGACTGTGATATTTTCTACCCCAATACCGGGAGCGTAAAACCGAGTAATTTCCCGACCAGTTTTTAGGTCAAAAACCAGAATCGTTCCCAATCTCTGGCAAGTCACATAAAGCGTAGATTTCCAAACAGCAATCCCGTCAGCAGGATAAGAAAGTGAAACAAAATGTTCCGGTTTGAGTTCCGCGATCGCCCCGTCCCGAACTGCGCCCCGACAGCAACAAATATCCTCATCCCGCGCAAACCAGAGAGTATCTTCCGAAATAGCCAGCCCCGTTGCGCCGGCAAACTTAGCCGTTTGATAAGGATTTAAAACCGTAGTATTGTCACTTTCTCGATCGATCTCCAATAGAAGCCCTTCGGCGCGATCGACAGCGAACAACCTATTTCCTAAAAAAGCAATGCCGTGCAGTGCCAAGACTCCGATGGGTCTTACCATCCGCAGCCCCGAAGGCTGTTTGTCCGAGAGAACAGGTGAATCGAGATTCATGCTAAATTTCTTGCCGGTATTGTACAGAAAACCTGATTTGTAACTTGTAGCCGATCGCTTGAGCTTCACCAGCAAAATTGCCGAGTTTCCTGATATCCAGGGCTGACGCATCAACCAGGTGTTTTTATGACAAGACGCGTTTTAGCCTCTTGCTAGAGTTAAAAGACCCCGAATATTAGTCTTTGTCAAAGTTGGGTTTAACAAGCTCAACCCAACCTGCTGCAGTGAATGGAAGTAAGTATAACTACTAAGCTACCACTGACAAACGCGACAGAGAATTCTATGTTGAGCAGAGCGACCCAAATAATCGTATCTGCCTGAAGATATAAATTAAGTACAACAGATTACTATATCCGTCAAAACCTTGGATAGAATAAAACCGTGCGATAAAGTTCCTAGGTTCATCAGAAGGCAGGTTCGTCATGGCTTTGAAGTCTGCTCTAAATATCGGTGCTCTTTCCTTAATTCTGTCTTTAGAGGCAGTTGCCGCCGGTAGTTTTTTAATACCAGCAGAGGCTCTCAACAGCCCCGCAAACATTGTCCAGCGCGCCTCACCACCGCAGCTACCCCTCAACTGGCAAACAGTTCAACCCGCCCAAGCAAGCGGAAGTAGACCGAACAGCGAGCAATTGGGAGCCGCGTGGAATAGCTTTCAACCGCCGCAGGACGGAGTACCCGGAAGGCGGGAAGGGGGAGGAACCCGCGGTTTAGAATGCCCCACGGCCACAACTGCCTTAACTGCCTTGATTCCCCAATCAACTATGGGGCAAACCATATCAGCAAAACCGACATTTTTCTACTACCTTCCCGTAGCCCTCGACAAAACAGTTCAGTTTGAGTTAGCAGACGAAAGGGACAAAACACTATACAAAAAAAGTTTTCGCATGGTAACTAGCCGTGCAGGTGTAGTTAGTGTCAGCCTCGGCTCCGACGAGAACTCGCCAGCCTTGGAAGTTGGCAAAAACTATCAATGGTACTTTACTATCAAATGCAACCCAAAAAATACAACAGATGATGTTCTCGTTTCCGGGTGGATCAACCGCACCGCACTCGCCCCAACCGTGAAAACAGAGTTGGATGGATCGCCCGATCTCACCAAGCTCAGCATCTTCGCCCAACAAAGTCTTTGGTATGAGTACCTGGCAACTCTAGCTCAATTGCGTATCGAGTCTCCCAGCGATGCCAGTTTAGCGATCAAGTGGTCAGCAGTGTTGAACTCAGTCGAACTCGGCAAAATAGCCCAAGAACCCTTAGTCGCAAGTGAGTTAACACCCATCACAAGAAAATAATTCGATACCAGCTTCACGCAAAAAATGCAACGGTAGGCCCGTGCCCCAAACCCGGATAGCCATAAGTCATTGCCAATTCTAAAATCTAAAATCTAAAATCTAAAATCTAAAATGGTATGAGGGGTGCAGCAAGTACGAAAAGCTCGGTTTCGAGCGCGGTATTTGGCAGCGCCACAGATGATTTTTGGCTGTTGCGGGTTCTTTGGTCGATCGTCCTAAATAAATTAAAATTTTTGTACTGATCAGCAGTTCGGACTTCTGGCATCTTGAAAGCCGGACGGTGGAAATTTTGATGGTCAAATTTAGCCTAATACTAAATGATAAACTGGCATAGTCAAGCAGCCGACAAACTTATTTTAGAGAAATTATTAATTATGCGCCCGAATGCAAATATTGCACTATTTCGGTTGGGGATTTCACTTCTAACTGCGCTCCCGATGGCTTGCTTGTATGCCAATAAAGCTATATCCCAAACAAACGATATTTCTCAGTTGCCCGTCGCCGCTGACAACTCAGCAGATACGGGCAATCAAGTATTAGCACTGCAAAAACTGGAAATCAAGCAGGATGAAACAGCAACAAACTTAAATCAGCTTCCCGATTCTATTGAGACCAACCCTGAACCAGAAGCACAATCGAACCCCGCCGAGAACAGCCAAGATGCCTGTTCCACAATCGATGAAACTGCTTGTGGTGCAGGCATTTTGCCCGAACCAACAAATCTGGTTGACAACGATCGCCAATGTCAGAACCCGCTAGATTGTAATCATGTTTTAGCCCAGAACCAACCCTCGCTGCCTCCAAACCTGCCACCGCCGCCGACGGAGCCCGATCCAAATCGCGATCGATTTCTGCAACCGGCCCCGCAGCCTTCCCCAGAACCTCCCCAAGTACCGCCAACAGTAGCGCCGGGGCCCCCGTCGCCAGTTCCCCCAACGCTGCCGAATACACCAATTGAGGTGCAGAAAATTCAAGTAGTTGGCAGCACAATTTTAAGCCAAGACGAAATTAATGCCTTAGTCAACCCCTTAGAAGGCCGTTCTACCACCCTAGAACAGCTCAAACAAATCGCAGACAAAATTACCGAAATTTACCTCAATCGTGGCTACATCACTTCGAGAGCAGTCTTGCCGCCCCAAACTATCACCACAGGGGTAGTCCAAATTCAAGTTATCGAAGGCAAGCTGGCCCGAATCGAGGTAGAAGGAACTAAAAGATTGCATCCGAGTTACATCCGCAGCCGAATTCGACTCGGTGCCGGAATGCCTTTAAGCACAGCTTCATTAGAAGACCAACTCCGGCTGCTGCGAGTCGATCCTTTATTTGACAATGTAGAAGCCAGTCTGCGGGCTGGGGAGAATGAAGGCGAGAGCATTCTGATCGTCCGAGTCTTGGAAGCTAATCCGTTTCAACCTACTTTCAGCATTGACAATTACTCGCCTCCGAGTGTCGGTTCCGAAAGATTGGGAGTTAGTTTGCGGCACCGCAATATAACAGGAAATGGCGACGAACTTGCGGCGGCTTATTACCGATCACTCGGCGATTCAGACGTGTTTGATTTCAGCTATCGCGTGCCGCTAAATGCGATGAACGGCACTTTGCAATTGAGGGCGGCACCGAATCGCAACAGTATCGTACAAGCACCTTTTGACAGTTTTGATATTTCGGGAAAATCGCATTTATTTGAAGTTAGTTACCGCCAGCCTCTGCGGAGAACGCCGATCGAAGAATTTGCCTTGTCAGCCGGTTTTACGTATCAAACAGGGAGAACTTTTCTCGCTGGCGACCCGTATGCTTTTGGCATCGGCCCGGACTCCAATGGTGTCACCACTACGAGTGCAATTAAGCTGGGACAGGACTACATTCGGCGCGACCCGCAGGGTGCTTGGGCCTTGCGATCGCAATTTACGATCGGCACTAGCTTGTTTGATGCTACTCAAAACGAAGGTTCCGATCCAGACGGACAATTTTTTAGTTGGCTGGGTCAAGTGCAGCGAGTACAGCGATTGAATGACAAACATTTATTAATTTTGCAGGCAGACTTGCAGTTGTCAGCTAATAGTTTGTTACCTTCCCAGCAATTTGTAATTGGTGGCGGGCAATCTTTGCGCGGCTACCGCCAAAATGTCCGTTCTGGGGATAACGGCTTCAGAGTTTCCATCGAAGATCGGATTACTTTGCAGCGCGATGCTTCGGGAAATCCCAAACTTCAATTGGCTCCATTTTTGGATGCGGGTACGGTATGGAACGTTGCGAACAATCCTAATAAATTAACCAATCAGACATTTTTAGCAGGTGTGGGTTTAGGGGTAATCTGGGAACCGATACAGCGGGTGAACCTGCGCGTAGATTACGCTTTTCCTTTGGTGAGAATTAGCGATAAAGGCGACAATCTGCAAGATAACGGCATTTACTTCAATATAATTTATACACCCTAAAGGGACTTACTGATATCTGGCACCATTGTCAGCAACAGGCAAGATGCCTGTTCCACAAAATATAAATTTTCTTGTGGAACAGGCATCTTGCCTGTTCATAAAAGGCTAATTGAGAATGGTGCAACATCTGAGGACTTAGGCACTCGCGGTCTCCTGACTGGGGGTAATATTAATTCCCATGCTACCGGAGTTGGTATTAGACCCAGGTAACTGTCCTTGAGAAAAATCAGCTCGCTTTACAAAGCACAGTCAGCCCGTCAAAAGATAATAACATCGACGAGCCAACGCCCCGCAGCCGATTCAAGTTACTTCCCTTAACGTCCTTGCCTCACCCTTGACGCAGCCAATTACAGACAAAGATTATGAAAAATGATAGAGTTTGTCCTTAACATAAATAATTTTTTCTGACAACTAACCCCCAGCCCATCTTAATTTTGATGACCTCAGTAAAAAAAAGAGCCAACGCTAAGCAGATTTGCCTATCCAAAAAGAAACTATAGCTTTTGGCTTTTACGGATTTGCTAGAGAAAGGTTTAGTTGACCCCCCTCTCCCAATTCTTAACTCTCCCAAAAAACAATTATGCTGCCAGATAAATACCGAAAAGTACATCGCTGTCTCCCTCTGGTGATGGGAGTGGTATTCGCTACTACCTACAGCATCCCCATCAGCGGCCAACCCAGGATTCCCACACCATCTCAGTCACCGACAACAGAAAACCCAAGCGCATCAGGAACGCAGCAACCCGTGCAAGCCTTTGGCGGGCAAGTCGCCATGTTTGTGGGGCATAAGGGGAGAGTCATAAGTGCAGTATTTAGCCCCGATGGTCCGCAAATCCTCACTGCTAGTCCAGGTCAAACCGCCCGCTTGTGGGATATCAAAGGTAATCTCCTGAGAGTGTTCCCAGGGTATGAGGATGATGTCACCAGTGCCGTATTTAGTCCCGATGGCAGACAAATTCTCCTCACCACTAACAACGATCTAACCGCCCGCCTGTGGGATACTTCTGGCAATATGCTAACCGAGTTCCGGGCGTTTGACGATCAGTCTACTATTGGAAATAGAACTAGAAGTGCCGTATTTAGCCCCGATGGTAGCCAAATCCTCACCCTTAGTAGGCTGGCGGATAAAGCCGGCAGGTGGGGTAAAGCCCGTTTGTGGGATACCAAAGGCAATCTCAAAGCAGAGTTCCAGGTCAGAAGTGGCTCACAAAGCTGGGTAAAAGCCGTATTTAGCCCCGATGGTAGCCAAATCCTCACCACTGGTTGGGATGAACCCGCCCGGTTGTGGGATATCAAAGGTAATCTTCTCAAAGAATTCCAGGCGCATAGGGCTCCTGTCCTCAGTGCAGTATTTAGCCCCGATGGCCGGCAAATCCTCACCGCCAGCCAGGATAAAACTGCCCGCCTGTGGGATACCAACGGTAATCTCCTAGCCGAGTTCCAGGGGCATGAAAATCATGTTAGGACAGCAATATTTAGCCCCGATGGTCGCCAAATCCTTACCATTAGTGAGGATACAACCGCCGGCATTTGGGATACCAAAGGTAATCTCCTGACTGTGTTTGGGCAGCATGATTCCCACAGGAGTTATATCTGGAGGACAACAGGATTTAGCCCCGATGGTCGCCAAATCCTTACCATTAGTTGGGATGGAACCCCTCAAATTTGGGATACCAAAGGCAATCTGCTAACCGAGTTGCGGGGGCATAACGAGAGTGTGGGGGCAATATTTAGTCCCGATGGCAGGCAAATTCTCACCTTCAGTGGGGATGAAATCGCCCGCCTGTGGGATGTGTCAGCCGCCATTACTGCCCAATCCGAGCAAATAGCTGCCAGAGAAACCTTTCAGGAAGGCGTGTCCAAAAATAACGCTCAACTGGCAATATTCCGAGGACACAATAGTTCTGTCACCAGTGCCGTATTTAGTCCCGATGGCAGGCAAATCCTCACCGCTAGTCGAGATGAAGCTGCACGGTTGTGGGATCTCAAAGGCAATCTCCTAACCGAGTTCCGGGGGCATCAGGAAGGGGTCTATAGAGCAATATTTAGCCCCGATGCTCGCCAAATCCTCACCACCAATGGTGAGAACATCCGTTTGTGGGACACGAAAGGCAATCTCCTCTCTGTATTGCAAGGGCACAGTTTGATCAATGCAGTATTTAGCCCTGATGGTAGCAAAATCATCCCCAGCGATTGCCTTTGCTACCCGGTCAGCCTTTGGGATAGCAAAGGTAATCTCCTCACTGAGTTGCGGGGACCCAAGAAACTCGAGAGAGTAGAAGTATTGCGGTGGATGGTTAACAGTGCAGCATTTAGTCCTGATGGTAGCCAAATTCTCACCGTTAGTGATGATAGAACCGCCCGTTTGTGGGATCTCAAAGGCAATCTCTTAACCGAGTTCCCACTAGGACATGAGAAAGCAGTCAAAAGTGTAGTATTTAGCCCCGATGGTCGCCAATTCCTCACGGCCAGTAGTGATGAAACCGCCCGCCTATGGGATATGAAAGGCACTCTCTTGGCAGAGTTTCGGGGGCATAAGGAGCCGATGAAAACAGCCATTTTTAGCCCCAACGGGAGCCAAATCCTCACGCAGGGTATAAACAACGTCCGCCTGTGGGATACCAAAGGCAATCTATTGGCAGAGTTTCGGGGGCACGAGGAAGGAGTCACCAGTTCCGTATTTAGTCCCGATGGGAGTCAAATCCTCACGGTCAGTTACGATAAAACTGCACGAGTTTGGGATACCAAAGGCAATCTCTTGGCTGTGTTTCGGGGACATGAAGGTTATATCTCCAGTGCCGTATTTAGCCCGGATGGTCGGCAAGTTCTTACTGCTGGTGATGATGGCACCGCCCGTCTGTGGGATGTATCAGTGGCAATTGCTGCCCAAGCCCAGCAAATGGCAGCCCTGCAAACTTTTCGGGAAAGCGTATCTAAAAATAACGCTCAACTGGCCGAGTTACGGGACGAGAAGTATGGAGTCCAGCGTGCAGTATTTAGCCCAGACGGTCGCCAAATCCTCACCGCCACCGATAAAACCGTCCGCCTGTGGGATACCAAAGGCAATATCCTCACCGAGTTTCAAGCCCCTAAGAAAGAGGTCGGAAAACCAGTATTTAGCCCGGATGGTCGCCATATCCTGACAATTGGTGATGAAACCGCCCACTTGTGGGATACCAAAGGTAATATCCTCACCGAGTTCCAGGGACACAAGCATGATGTTGAAAGTGCAGTATTTAGCCCCGATGGTAGTCAAATCCTCACCGCCAGTAGTGATAAAACCGCCCGTCTGTGGGATACCAAAGGTAATCTCTTGGCTATATTCCCAGGACATGAGAATGATGTCAGAACTGCCATATTTAGTCCCGATGGCAGCCAAATCCTCACCACTACCTATAGAACCGCCCGTCTGTGGGATACCAAAGGCAATCTCTTGGCAGAGTTTCGGGGGAAGGAGGGATTGGAGGGATTGATCGACAGTGCCAAATTTAGTCCCAATGGTCTCCAAATTCTGACTGAGGGCCGTCAGATTTATGGAACTGCTCGCCTGTGGGATACTAAAGGCAATCTCTTGGCTGAGTTCCCGGGCAGGAAGGATGTAAATGTAAGCTCGATTACGCACTACAGGGCAGTATTTAGCCCCGATGGTAGTCAAATCCTCATTGCCAGTGGGGATGGAACCGTTCGCCTGTGGGATACCAAAGGTAATCTCAAAGCAGAATTCCAGGGGCATAATTTTAGAGTCAACAGTGCCGTATTTAGTCCCGATGGCCGGCAAATCATTACTTCTGGTGTTGATAAAACCGTCCGTCTGTGGGATACCAAAGGTAATCTTCTAGCCATATTCCGGGGACATGAGGAAGAGGTCAACAGTGCAGTATTTAGCCCCGATGGTAGCCAAATTCTCACTGCTAGTGACGATAGAACTGCTCGCCTGTGGGACTTATCACTTGGAATAAAAGTTTCTGCGGCTGAAGTAGCATTTATCAAAGGAACTCAACTTTCTAGCCAAGGTAGTGTCGAATCTAGACAACTCGCACTTCAAAAATTAGAAGAGGCCCTCGCACTCTATCGTGCAGATAGAAACTACGCCCAAGCCACACGCACTCTCCTTTCAATGGGTAAAATTTACGCCAATTTCGGACAGTTTCAATCTGCCCTAGACTCCTACAACCAAGCATTACCCTTATCGCAACAAGCGGGTGGCAAAGCCGAAGAAGCCACTATCCTCAACAGTTTTGGTCAACTCTACACCGATTTAGCTGACCCGACAAGCGCCCTGGATTACTATAACCAAGCTTTGCCCTTATTCTATCAATTAAATGACCAAACGGCAGTCGCCAACACCCTCAACAACATTGGTGATATTCACGCTGCTACAGGAAACTGGAAAAATGCCCTAGACTCCTACAGCAAAGCCCTAGTCATCTCTCGACCTGCAGTTAATTTAGCAGCCGAAGCTACTGCCTTAACTGGCATTGGTAGCACCTACATCGTTTCAAAAGAATGGTCAACGGCCCTGAATGCCTACAACCAAGCCCTCAGCATCTCCCGACACTTAAACGACAAAGTAAAAGAAACCACAGTTCTCAATCAAATGGGGAAAATACAAGCTGCTTTAGGTCAGAATTCTACCGCCCTTGAAAACTATAACCAAGCTTTATCTCTATCCCAACAACTCGGTTACAAAACAGAAGAAGCGCACATCATCTACAATCAAGCCATCTTAAACCGCCAACAAAATAACCTCACAGTTGCCCAAACCGAAATCGAAACCGCAATTAATATTATTGAAAACCTCCGCACTCAAATCGGTAGCCAAGAACTTCGGCAGTCTTACTTTGCCCGCAACCAAGATTATTATCAGTTTTACATCGATTTGTTGATGCAACTGCACCAGAAAAATCCCGATAAAGGTTACGACGCACAAGCCTTTCATGCTAGCGAACGTGCCCGTGCCCGCAGTCTGCTTGAACTCCTCAGCGAAGCCAGCGCAAATATTCGCCAAGGTGTTGACCCGCAACTGCTAGCAGAGGAACAAAACTTGCAACAACAACTTAGTGATTTTCAGACTCGCAAATACCAAATTGTCATCGCTAGATCTACCCAAGAAGCTGTGGATGAAATTCAACAAAAAATCGACACAGTTCTCAAGCAACTCGCTCAAATAGAAGCTAAAATTCGCGCCAGCAGTCCTCGTTACGCTGCTCTAAAATATCCCGAACCTCTCAACTTGCAACAAATTCAACAACAGGTACTCGATGACAATACGCTACTTTTAGAATATTCTCTGGGTGAGGAGCGCAGTTATTTGTGGGCGGTGACGAAAACTTCTTTCACCAGTTACGAACTCCCTTCTCGCACCGAGATTGAAGCCACGGGTAAGAATTTCCGCGATACTTTAACCAAAGAGACCACGAGAACCGTTCCTCAAATGGTTGCCGAATCTGCTGGACTTCTGAGCCAAATGATCCTCGCTCCGGTTGCTTCTGAGTTGGGCAACAAGCGCTTGCTAATTGTTGCGGATGGAGCCTTGCAATACATCCCTTTCAGCGCCCTTACTCTGGAAAAATCTGAAGTGCCGCTAATAGTTAAGCATGAAATTGTTAATCTGCCTTCTGCTTCCACTTTAGCTATTCTGCGGCGGGATATGGCGACTCGTCAACCGGCTCCAAAGGCGATCGCCTTGTTTGCAG
Source organism: Microcoleus sp. Pol10D4 (assembly GCF_036701555.1). NCBI lineage: Bacteria > Bacillati > Cyanobacteriota > Cyanophyceae > Oscillatoriales > Microcoleaceae > Microcoleus > Microcoleus sp. Pol10D4. The sequence continues at coordinate 40,616 of NZ_JAUBRA010000027.1, read as the reverse complement.
ATCCAGTTTTTAGCTCGGACGACGAACGGCTCAAAGGCACGAGTATATCGCCTGTAACGAAGAATCAAACTGTTGAAAATCTGCCAGTGGAAGCGCAACAATTACAGAGATCTGCCTCTGAGGCTAACATTTATTGGACTCGCTTACCTTTCTCGCGAACTGAAGCTGAGCAAATCTTGGCTTTGGTTCCTGATGATTTGGAAAAACAAGCGCTTGACTTTACGGCTAATCGTACCACGGCAACCAATCCCGATTTATCTCAATATCGCATTGTTCATTTCGCTACGCACGGATTTGCTAATAGCAAACATCCAGAATTATCGGGATTGGTGCTATCTTTAGTTGATGAGAAAGGCACGTTACAAAATGGCTACTTGCGACTGAATGATATTTTTAATCTCAATTTACCGGCTGAATTGGTGGTGCTGAGTGCGTGTCAGACGGGTTTGGGAAAAGATATTAAAGGAGAAGGGTTGGTGGGTTTGACGAGAGGGTTTATGTATGCGGGGGCGCCACGTGTGGTGGTTTCTCTGTGGAGTGTTGAGGATCAAGTAACTTCTGAGCTGATGACACGATTTTACAAAAAAATGCTCCAAGATAAATTAGCGCCTGCTGCGGCACTGCGAGCGGCGCAAATCGAAGTGCTACAGCTTCCAGAATGGCAATCTCCTTATTATTGGGCTGCTTTTGGGCTGCAAGGAGAATGGAATTGAGTGCGCTTCTGGCGGGAGAGGGGGAAAAAGTGGGGGAGTGTGATATGAAGAAAATATTTCCTTCTTGCTTCTTCCCTCTTCCTTGTTCCCTCTTCCTTCCACATCCGATATTAATCGCCGACTTCCCCGACAACCTCCGCAGCAGCCTGAGTTTCGAGCCAGAGTTTGAGCAGCAAGAGCTCCGCCCGATCGCCCAAAACAGTCGCAAACACGCCGTCAGCCCCCTCAGACTGACCAGAAATCCACGTACCGCGCAGAGTCACTTCTACAAAGTCAGCATCAGCAACACAAAGCTCGATCGCATCGTTGTCGTTTCGGCGGGCCTCCGATTCCAACAAAGACAGCGCTGGCAAATTCGCGGGCAACAAAAATGCCGCAGTGCTCGGTTCGACGCTGATGCTTTGACCAACTCGCATAGCCAGCACAACTCGCAGCGCCACTAACTGTTCGGGAGATTGAGCCAAACGCTCGAGGTTAAAGCCCGTTTCAGTGTAAGTCAACTTCAGCATATTGACAGCCCTAAATTTGGAATTGAAAGTTAAAAATTGGTAATTGAAAATTGGCGATCGGGCATTGGGCATTGGGCATTGGGCATTGGGCATTGGGCATTGGATAGGTCGGGATAAAAAGTTTGCTATTCCGACCTAAAATCCTTTTCAATTACAGGACTGAATTAGCTATTAACTATTAGCTATTAACTATTAGCTATTACCAATTACCAATTACCTGTTTGGCCCATGCCCCATGCCCCATGCCCTATTCCCCATTCCCTATTCCCCAATTTGGTATTCGTGCCAAAACAGTTCGGCAAAAGCAACAGTGGGGTGTATGGGGGCTTTCGGCTTAGTTCGCAGAGACATTCCAGCTTCTATGGGAGTTCGATCGCCCTTACGAGAGTTGCACCGTTCGCAAGCAGTCACCACGTTGTCCCAAGTATGCGGGCCGCCCTTCGATCGAGGCATCACGTGATCCAGCGTCAAATGTCGGTTGCTACCGCAGTATTGGCAAGAATGAGCGTCGCGGCGCAGAACTTCCCGGCGATTGACCGGGGGCACTTTCCACAGGCGTTCCCTGTTACCAAAAGTCAAGCGGATTTGTTCGGGTACGTGGATGCTGGTGCTGGGCGATCGCACCAGCCAGCCGTTACCGATGCTAAAATCCAGAGGTTCAGCCTTGCCTGTTACCAAAAGTACGATCGCCCGTTTGATGTTGACACGGCTCATCGGTAGGTAATTCTGAGAAAACACCACCACAGATTGCCTCAATACATCAGTTACTACGGTCATGGCTTGCCCCTCCTCGTCAATTTTGGATTTTAGATTTTGGATTTTAGATTTTAGATTTTGAATTTTGGTTGCTTCGTCAGCATTGGCTACATCTGGTTTTTTCCCAGTTCCCCAAGCTGATCGAATTTCTCAAATATCCAATCAAATGCCCCCGCTTCTCTTACTTAGAAGCGGGGGCTAGAAAAACTGCTTTCATGCAAATTTTCATCCTGTCTTGGTACAGTCGTTTAGCTGTACCTCCCGCTTCGCGTATCTCGATATGGCTGTGCCACTTGCCGACCGTGCTGGTCTACCTCGTTGTCATTAATTTCTGCAATTTCTCCTAATCCACTATAACCGTGTTTATTTAGGCCCAAGCCCGCCCACGAAGTCGCTGCAACAGTCGCAAAACCCGTGCTAAAGACGTGCCGTAACGACTCGGAGCGACCCGTGGGGCGATCGCACTTCAGTTGATAGGTGGAGTAGGTGGGGAGAAATTTCACAGCAGGCAGAAGGTGGTTAAGAGGCTTTCAATCTAGCTGTAAACATACTACACTGATATTACACATATGTCCACCCGTCACGGAGAAAAAATTATGCATACCCTACCTAGAACCTCAACCACCGAAATGGAAGTCACCAGCATTCGACTCGAAAGAGAGCTCAAAGAGAGACTTAAAGAGCTCGCGGGCAATCAAGGCTATCAAGCTTTGATTCGAGATTTGCTCTGGAATTACGTGCAGCAGAAGTCTGGAGAGTATCGGCAGATGTTTTCTCGATCGGATATTCGAGCCAGCATTAATGCCACAGCACAGCAGGAGGAACGCTGCGCGCTTACAGGAGAGTTGATCCGACCGGGCGGGCCGATGTTATTAGGTCTGACGATGCACGGCGAAATGGTGCCGCTGAGTATAGGGAGTATGGCTGGATAAACCAGTTTATCGAAAATTTGCGAGAGCGATCGGCCTGGGGTGAAGGCCCCAGGCGCTGAAGATGGGTTTCCGAAGCATTTCAAGGAGATATATTTAACGAACCGCGAAGACGCGAAGTGCGCGAAGCAAAATTAGAGAAGGAAGAAGATAGGCAATTTTAGCGGTTCGGGAGTTTGGTAACACAGATCCGGAGGCTCGCCCCACGCGCGAGAAGAATGCTAAACTTTCCATCGGGCGTGCCGAACAGACGATCGTACATTTGATGAACAAAATTAAAGTAATGCTGAAAAACCGCTACTTGACTGCTGCGAGTTCGATCGCCCTTCTCACAATTATTGCCGGATGTGCAGCTACTGAATCACCTCAACTTGCATCTCCCTCTCCTGTAGCTGAAACTTCCTCGCCCCCAGTTAAACCAAATCAGCCTCAGCCCTTAATAGTCTCTGTTAGCAATCCCGAAACAGCCACAAATACCAAAATCCAGCAATATCTCAACGGGTTGGCTGCCCAAGGTTTTGCCAAAGAAAACCAAGGCGTCTGGATGCAATCTGGCAACACTTTGCTAGCTAATCATCAAGGTACCGTTCCTCTGTCGGCCGCTTCTATTACCAAAGTAGCAACATCTCTCGTAGCACTGCAAAAATTCGGGCCAGAACATGAATTTATCACCTTAATTGGTACAACTGGAAAAATAGAAGACGGCGTATTAAAAGGATCTTTAATTGTTCAGGGAAGCGCCGATCCGTTGTTTGTTTGGGAAGAGGCGATCGCCCTCGGCAACGCCTTAAATCAAAAAGGGATCAAGCGAGTCACTGGCAATTTGATAATTGTCGATAAGTTTTACATGAACTTTGAACTTGATCCCCTCAAATCGGGAGAATTGCTCAAACAAGGATTGAACAGTCAAATCTGGCCCAGCGAAGCCGCCGCCCAGTATCAAACCCTGCCTCCCAATACGCCAAAACCCCAAATAGCAATTGAGGGTACTGTCAAAGTTTTGTCAGCACCTCCCAATGACGTACAGCCTTTAGTCAAACATTATTCTTTGCCCCTTGCTGAACTGATCAAAAAAATGAATCAGTACAGCAACAATCTCATGGCAGATATGCTAGCTGATACTGTCGGTGGTGCAAAAACAGTCGCCCAAAAAGCAGCCGCAGCAACCGGAGTTCCCCCCGCAGAAATTCAACTTGTCAACGGTTCGGGATTGAGCGAAGAAAATCTCATTTCTCCCCGGGCTGCTTGTGCGTTATTTATCGCTTTAGAACGCTATCTTGAACCTTACAGCATGACAGTTGCTGATGTCTTAACTGTAGTTGGGAAAGATCAAGGAATACTATCAGAACGCGCGCTTCCCCAATTAGCAGTGGTCAAATCGGGCACGTTGGATAATGTTAGCGCTTTGGGCGGAGCTTTGCCAACTCAAAAACAAGAAACTGTGTGGTTTGTGATTATGAATGGAGGGGCAAATGTCGAGACATTTCGCACTCAGCAAGAGGTTTTGCTGAAAAGCTTTTTGAATGAGTGGGGAAGTGTTCAAGTTTCGCCGCCGGAATTAACGCCAAATCCTGCTAGAAAGAGTAAGGTATCTCGCAGCGAAATTGTTCAATAAACTGTTGTGCATTTAATTTGTATATTCCGGTTGGGCTAGAAGCCCAACCCCTACTCCCCACAACAGAGTTTGTAGGGTTCGTCAACACAGAAATTTTAAATTTTCAGCTAAAATAATGCAAGCTGATGCACTTTACGAATACAAACTAATTTAATTAGGGGTTTTCGCCCTCGCTACCACAATGCCGATCGCACTTTCGACTCTCCTAATATATCTCTGCAAGTCGTAAGCAACTGTCACCTGCCCAGCCGGCGAAGCGTGAATTAAACCCATATTGCCGTCAGCATTACGGTAGACTAAACCCGTGTGGGTGACATCCAATCCTTTAACATCCGTCGCTACTGCTATAATATCCCCTGGTTTTAACTGAGAATAAACACTTTTTATCTGATTTGTGGGGATGTAATTAACAGTAGTTTTTGCTAAGTCTGCTTCTTGGCTGACTATGCACTGATAAGTTGCTTCGTCTTTAACCATTTGCGGATAACTGTTGCGGTGCTGACTCATGAAATTTAGTGTTTTATTCATGGGCACTCCGCCTAATTCAGCGGTGATATTTTCCACTGTTTGCCGTTTTTGATTGTCATTAATCCATTCGGAAAAATAATGCAATCTGCTGCAATAACCGTTAATTTTACCGTTTAAATATCGCTGTTGTTCTATGCGATCGACAAAATTTTGATAGTCGTAATCTTGTACTGCTACGCCCCTGGCGATCGCCAAAACGGTTTCTACAAATAAAACGCAATCAAATTTATTCAAAGTTATGATCAACTTTTCTTCGCCGGATTTGTCCAGTAAACCTGCGGCGTAGGGCTTTCCTAGGAAGTTATCGGCGATCGCCTGGACAATTTCTCCGATCGAGCGATCGTGCAAATTTTGTTGTTTTGCATACTGTACAACCTTTTCAAAACGTGCTATGTCTTCAGGTAGTGCAACGGTTTCTCTCTCGGTATTATTGGAGTCCGATCGTCTCGCAAGCACTTTCAGCAATTCGGAATAGGAAATTTCCGCTAAATTGTTGAAGTCCCACAACATACTCGGAAAACTGGAAACAGTTGGCTTGTTGGTTAATTCCAGATTTTCGCTTTCTGGCGTCAAGGAAAACGCTACATCCGCGCCCTGTCCTGCTGTTTGTCGATCGACAACATATCCCGTAGCAGAGTGAGACTGAAATGCCCAAACATCAGGTATCAAAGAATTATTCACGCCGACGATCGCAAATCCCAAAACAGCCAGACTCCAAAAATTTCTCATGTTTTTCAAAGGATTTTGCTTCAACTCAGTGCTATCCTGAAAATTTTACAATTACTAGAAGTCTCAATCAGCCTAGTAGACAGATAAAATTGGCAATAGCGGACTAGATCGATACAGTTGTCATTTAGATGCCGCCCTATTATAAACTGATCGTGCGAGTTTGATAGCACAAAACTGTAATGCAAGTAGAACGCCGACGCCGCCCACGCCCAATTCCCGCCCGACGCCCCATCGAGCCCCTAGGCCCAATCCGGCCACGACGCCAAAGCAGCCAGCCTCCTGTCCAATCCCGTCGTCGAGTCAGGACGAAATTTTCTCGCTTAAAATACCGTAACATCCTGTGCTTAATTGCCGGGGCGATCGCGATCGGTTGGATTGTCACAATACCGTTCAGAATTCGCCGTGCCCCAGAACCGCCAGTCATCTTGGCTAAACAGGCCGTCTCGCCTCAAGAAACACTCTCGCCTCCGACAATTGAACCATCGAAAAATTTAGCCGATCGTCAAAGCGAACCTACCTTCAGCTACAACATCAAAACACCTCCCAATCCAGTTTACTCTCAAGAGTTGCAAGGGATTGTTGATGAAGCGGTGAAGATTGCAACCACCAAAGGAATGCCCGCAGAACGGCTATCAATTACCTTATTTGATGTCAGCAATTCCCAAAGTCACACCTTTGCCGGATATCAAAATCAAACTCTCCGATTTCCCGCTAGTGTTGCCAAGTTATTTTGGATGGCAGCGTTTTACTCAGCCATAGAAAAAGGCATCATTACGCAAAGAGAATCTGCCTTTAAAAACGACCTAGAGCAAATGATTCGCGTCTCGAACAACGATGCTGCCAGCCGACTTTTAGACAAAATCACAGATACAAAATCCGGCGGACGGCTCGCAGGAGAAGAGTTGCAAACATGGCTGAAAAAGCGCACTCAAATTAACACATTTTTCCAGTCAGCAGGCTACAATGATATTCGTATAAGCACCAAAAATTATCCCATATACTATTTAAGACAAGAAGGGCCAATCGGTCGCGACTTGCAATTGCGGGGCGATGCTTCTCAGCCGATTCGCAATCAAGTAACTACCGACCAAGCTGCCAGATTAATATATGAAATCTATACTAGGCAAGCGGTTTCCAGCATCGCCAGCCGCAAAATGGCTTACTTGCTGACTAGAGACTTAGACCCCAAGGCCTGGAAAAATGACCCTAGCAACTCGATAAAAGGATTTCTCGGCGAGTCTTTACCAACTAATATTTATTTTGGTTCCAAAGTTGGCTATACTTCCAAATCCCGCAGCGAAGCGGCATTTGTCAGGACTTTAGACGATCGCGCGATTTATATCTTAGTTGTTTTCGCAGACGATCCTGCTTATTCCAAGGACGAAACAGCTTTTCCTGCCATTTCCCGATACGTTTTCGATCGGCTAAATGATCGTGGCCCCAGCACTTTGCAGTGATATGGAGTAGGGCGGGTTGACAGTTAACAGTTAACAGTTAACAGTTAACAGTTAACTGTTGACTGTTAGTCGAAAAATTTAAGGATGGTTGATATCAAATTCGGTAGCATCGGAATTATTCATCTCTCTGTTCTTTTCCTCTGTGTTCTCTGCGTCAACGGCGGTTTAATCCTTCCAATGCAACCGGATTTGATATGAGTGTTGAATGTTGACTCGATTTTATAGCAACCGCCAAGATGGTTAGGGCGTTGTTAATGGCTGAAACGATTGATTTTATTGCTTCTTCCTTCTTCCGACTTCCATCGGACTTCTGCTATACAATTCCGGCGCAGTCAGAAGTGATATTACGCACAAACAACGGTTTCTGCGAAAAATGGGGACTGGCGACCCAAAAAACCAATTTCTTGACCACAAATCTAGCATTTTAGGTAAAACCCGCAGCAAGAAACCCGGTTTCTTATATCCTGTGAGCAAGTCCTAATTAGGTTTGTATTTAGGTAGTCGTTTGTCTCTCGTCGGTCGATCGCTAACTCTAAACGATGACTTAAACAATTGATTGAGCTGACCCAATTAAACTGGGGCGAAAGGATTCGAACCTCTGAATGGCGGGACCAAAACCCGCTGCCTTACCACTTGGCGACGCCCCAACGTCTTAACCTTCACTATCTTAACATTCAAACACAGCAATCTGTCAAGCATTTTGACAAGAAAATTTAAAAAATCTTTTTGTAAGCGATCGCCCCCAGGTTTATTCTTTGATCGCAGGGGGGCGAGCTACCGGGATTTCAATCCTGAAATCCGCTCCCTGTCCCGGTTCCGAGATACACTTCAAACTTCCTCCGTGTTTTTCCACCACTATCTGGTAGCTGATAGACAAGCCGAGTCCCGTACCCTTGCCTACAGGTTTAGTGGTAAAGAAAGGGTCAAACAAGTGGCATTTAGCTTTTTCGGGCAATCCGGGCCCGCTGTCTTGAATCCGAATCAGCACAACTTGACCCCTCGACTTTCCTGACTCATCAGCCTCCGAGTCTGGGCCCACCACAGCCGTGGAGATTTTGATCGTCTTAGGTGGAGGCTGATTTTCCAAAGAGTCGATCGCATTCGCCAAAATATTCATAAATACTTGGTTGAGTTGCCCGGCATAGCACTCTACCTTGGGCAAGTTGCCGTAGTCTTTAATTACCTCAATTCCCGGTATTAGCCCATTTGACTTCAAGCGACTCTGCAGAATCAGCAGCGTGCTGTCAATCCCTTCGTGAATGTCCACTAGCTTCATCTCTGCTTCGTCATGCCGTGCGAAGTTCCGCAGAGACAGGACAATTTGGCGGATGCGTTCAGTTCCCATCTCTATTGAAGACAGAATTTTCAGCAAATCCGGCACTATGAAATCAACATCTATTTCTTCGTTTTTGTCGAGAATTTCGGGGCAAGGGTCGGGGTAGTGCTTTTGATACAAGTGCAGCAAATCCAGTAGATTTTTCATGTACTGCTTGCAATAAGTCAAGTTCCCGTAAATAAAATTAACCGGATTGTTAATTTCATGGGCGACGCCGGCGACCATTTGACCGAGAGAGGACATTTTTTCGTTTTGGATGAGCTGAGTTTCTTTCTGCTGCAACTGCTGCAAAGTTTCCGTCAGTTGGCGGGCTTGAGTTTGAGCCGCTAAGGCTGCCGCCCGGGTTTGGGCGTAAAGTTCGGCTTGGTCGATCGCGATCGCCAGTTGATCCACCACCGCTTGCAGCAATTCCACTTCGCTGGTCGCCCAGGAACGGTGGCTGCTGTAATGGTTGCAAACTACAGCACCCATTTGACCGGAGCGAGTCTTGAGCGGCAGCAGCAGGTTAGAAACTATCCCGAGACTGCTCAAAAAAGCTCGCGTGGGCGGTTCGATGCACAGTGCTGTTGCCGCGTCGCCGATCCGGAGCGTTTGGCGGTGGCAAATTTTCTCGCCCAGCAGCGTTACTTGTTCGATCGGGTATTCTGTAAGCCGCTCTTTCAGTTCGGGATTTGCCGCCTCGTGGGTGATTGCAAAGCTTGGCTGCCCGTCTGGCGAGATGGAGTACCACAAAAAGTAGCACTGGTCAACCTGCAACAAGCTGCGAATTTCGTTGACAGCCGTATCTAAAATTTTGTCCAGGTCGAGGGAATTCCGCATCTGGCTGGCGAGGCCGAAGAGCAGGCCTTCCCGGCGGCTCAACAATTCTTCTCGGGCCGTGATGCGATCGATCGCCACGGCGATGGCGTTAGCCATGCAGCCCAAAACTTCTAGCGCTCCCTCGCTTACCAAAGCGCTACTGCACAGAGCCATCACTCCCACCAGCCGCTCCTCCACTATCAGCGGATAGGCAATGGCGCAGAGAGACGGGTTCGACAGTAGGCATACAGGAGCCGTTTGGAGTTTTCCCGGTTCTGCTCGCACCCAATCTTCTATTTCTCGTTCCCACCCTTCGGTGGTGAGTCCTGAATCGGCCTGCAATTCTAACTGCTCTGTCTGCGGGTTGAATGTCCAGATACTCGCCTCTTGGGCGTCGAGGTAATCTACCATTGCCTTGGTGCAGCGGCTGAGGATGGGCGATATTTTCCCACCTTGTCCGAGGGCTGCACCGACTTTAGCTTGCAGAGCTCCCAAGCGCGATCGCTCTTGTAGGGACGCTGCCGTTAGTTGGCGCTCGGAGGTGTCCCGGGCTCCGGCAACGATTTCTCGGATTTGTTGGGTATCGTCCGCGCGCCCGATGCCCGCTGAAGTTTCCCACAAATATTGAGATTTTCCTTTTTCCTTGATCGTAGGGAGCTTGTTTGTTCCGTATATTCTCCTGTCGCTCTGTGGCGTCTGTACGGCACACAAGCTGGAGGGGTTCGAGCCACTGACTAACTCGGAGATTTGCTGGCTGTCCGAGGTAATATCTTCTACCTGTGGCAACTGTTTCTGGGCTTGGACTAATTGCCAGCGCAGCTCCACCAAACTAGCAACTTGCCGACTCAAAGCTTGCACACCTTCTATCGTTTCTTTTGTCAAGTCTCGCGGCACCGAGTCCATGACGGATAGCACTCCCAGCACCTGCCCATCAGAGCTGACAACTGGGATTCCGGCGTAAAATTTCACAAAGGGGTAGAAAACGATCAGCGGGTGTTCACCAAATCTCACATCTGTGGAAGCGTCTCGGACAAGGGCGGGGGGCAGTTCCTTAAAGGAATTTGCAGGGGGTTCGATCGCAAATTGGGGAGCAACGGGCGGTTGTTGCAGGGAAATTGCCCGGTCAAATTCTGAGTTTGAGTTTGATCTCTGGGCGAACTCTTCGGAAATTTGGTTGATCGCGCGATCGCAAAAATTCAGGTAACGATCGACCAAAGTTTGATCAATACCTAACTGCGACTTCAACCAGTGGCGGTTACCGTCAATCAAGCTCAAGAAAGCAATAGGAGTTCGGCTGATCTGAGCTGCCAAACCGACCAAATTGTCCAAGCAAGCTTCTGGAGCAGAGCCAAGAAGCTGATACAAGTCAATGTTATGGAGCTTGAACACTTTTTCACCAAGAGGCAAGGGTGCTTTCATCATGTGTAACTGCCCGTCTAGTTGCTGGCAACCGCCCTTCTCAATACTTCCCTTGAAAAACAAGCTATGAATTCTGTGCTGGGAGACTCGGGGCGCAAGTTCGGCGCAGGTTGCTTGTGCCAAATTCAGACTAACCTCTTGACTGATCTGGAAACTTTTGAGTTATCGCAGTTAGAGTACCCCAGATCTAAGACTATATAAATTATACTTCCAGTTGACTATGCTTTTGAATACCTCCGGCTCTCTAAATCTAAGAGCCTCTGTTGGGATGAAGCAGCTTTCCCAAATATATGACTATTGCTTACCTAGATTTTTTTTATCAGTTTAATTGTATTTTAACAGACTTGTCTAATCGTGGGTAGCTGGCTTGCTGGTAGATTTAAATCAGGGGTTTGTGCCACAATACCAATGTCCTTTACCGAGCTGTGCCTTAGCCGGGAGTTCAACTACAGTTAGGAGATGAATTACAAAAGATTGGTAAGATGTTAAACTTTGTAACAATAGTTGTTCAAACTCGACCTTTTAGGGTTTCTGGGCCCGGATGCACATTTTGCAACTGTTGTAATTGCCGATCGACCACTCTCCCAATCCCTTTTTTCGAGTTTGAGGTAAAAAAACAGGGGTCAATTTTCAACTAACGCTCCAACGGGGTTGACAATTATTACGTAGAGGCAACTCTCACAAAATAACTGCAGGAAGTATGTTTTGTATTTTCAAGAACTATAAATAAACAGGGAGAAGAATATGTCTGCAAGTAGCAGTCAAGTACCAACTATTTTGGCAGTTGATGATAGCGTCGTGATGCAAGGACTTGTTAAACAGGCCTTAAGCAAAGAGTTTCGAGTTCTCGTAACCGACAATGCAGTGGATGCTTTGTCAACGATTTATCACGAACAAATTTCGGTTTTGTTGCTCGATGTTTCGATGCCTGGTATTGACGGATTGGAACTCTGCCGCACGGTGCGGAGCTTGCCTCAGTTTCAGAATTTGCCGATCGTAATGCTGACAGCGCGGGATGGAGCCTTTGATAAGGTACAGGGGCGTTTGGCGGGAGCAACAGAGTATTTAACTAAGCCGTTTGATGCTGATAAGTTGCGCGAGGTCATTGGTAAGTTTATCAAAATCAAATAATTGGACTGACGACAAAAAATCAGTTTTGAGTAATTAATGAAGTAATTTGAGTAATTAATGAACTAAAAAGTTGCGATCGCCCTCTCTGATCCTCGACTTCTTTAACAAGTCGGGGGGCGGGGTATTCTGCACAATTTGCGAGGTAAGTCCTAAATTTTTAATTTTGCCAGGAGTAAGGGAGCGATCGCACTGACAGGTAGAACATATTGGGCGGCACCAAGGGCGATCGCCTCCTTGGGCATTCCGAAGACAATGCAGCTAGCTTCGTCTTGGGCGATTGTTAACCCCCCTTCTCTGGCGATAGCCAACATTCCGTCAGCACCATCTCTACCCATTCCTGTCAGCAAAACCCCCGCTGCTGCCCGACTATAAAAATTAGCTACCGACTTAAATGTCACCGTTACAGAAGGGCAGTGTCCCGCAGCATGAAGATCTTCTGAATAAACAAATCGCCCTTGAGAGTCCAACTCTAAATGACGTTTTTCTGGCGGAAAATAAACAATTCCTGCTTGTGGCAATTCTCCAAAAGCCGCTATCTTAACAGGCAGTTTTGATTCATAACCCAGCCAATCAACTAATCCTTGCAAAAAACCTTCACTGATGTGCTGGACACAAATTATAGGCACAGGAAAACTAGCCGGAAGTTTAGAAATAATTGCGTATAGTGCTTGCGGCCCCCCTGTCGAAGCCCCTATAGCCAATACTTTAATAGTTGGAGAGTTAACATTTTCGTTGGAAAATTTGTAATTATGAACTGGTGCTTGGTTGATTCTTACAAGTGGATTATGATCTTCGGTTGGCATCTTTTTTTGATGCCGTGTAAATACTTTCACTCCTGAGAGTATTTTGACTTTAGCTATTAATTGATTGGCGAGGCGAGCGTAATCAGATACTAACCCGCCAATCGGTTTCGGAAAAACATCCAATGCACCAGCCCTTAACACTTGAAATACATTCTGAGTATCATTCGCTTGCACTGAAGCACTAATTACTAAAATGGGTAGCGGATATTTCTTCATTACTTCTTCCGTAAATTCTAACCCGTTCATAGGTGCCATGTTCAAATCCGTACAGATTACTTGGGGCTGAAGTTTGGGGATTAATTCTAGTCCTTCTAATCCGTTGCAAGCGGTTCCTACAACTTGGATGTCTGGCGAGGACTCAAAAATTCGTTTGAGGACGAGCGTAACTACTGGAGAATCTTCAACTAACAATAGTTTAATGGGCGATAACATCAGTTTGCTGGGAAATGGGGGATGGGAAAATCGGGAATGGAAAATCGGGAATGGGGAATGGGGAATGGGGAATAGGGCACTTGTACTGCCCTTCGACTTACTTTCCTTCGGGGAAGCTGAGCGGGCAAACCGCGCAGGGCGAGTGGCTAATCCCAGCACGAATCGCTCAGTAACCGCTTAGTCAAAGTATTGGGCATTGGGCATCGATGCACTGGTAATGGTGCACTGCGTACTGGATATTGGGCCTTGCTAATTGGTAGTAAATAACAAATCCCTAATAACCAAGGAGTAATGACTAATGACTAAACTAACCTTTTTAGTGTCTCTACCAGCACATCTTGATTGAAAGTACCTTTAGGAATATAAGCATTTGCCCCCGCATCAGCCCCTCTTTTTTTATCTTCATCCGATGCCAAAGATGTCACTAAAATTATCGGCAACTCACTGTATTCTTTTTGCTCCCGAATCTTAATAGTCAGTGCCAAGCCGTCTAAATTTGGCATTTGTACGTCAGAAATCACAGCATCAAAATCGCGAGTTTTCAATTTATGGAAAGCATCCAATCCGTCTACTGCAGTCACAACTTCGTAACCCGCACCTTCCAGGATGCGCTTTTCTTGAGTGCGCGTGGCGATCGAGTCTTCTGCTAATAGTATAACTTGTTTTCTGCTGGCAGTCTCAAGTTGCGATCGCGCACCAGAAACCCCACGGGACGAAACTTGCTGGCGTACAGATTTTATCAAATCGTGGGGATTGAGTATCATACAAACTTCCCCTGTACCGAGAATTGTGGCACCAGCAACATTTCGCACCCGTTTCAGCAATTGACTTTGAGGTTTCATCACCACATCCTGTTCGTCTATCAAAGCATCTACAAATAATCCCAATCTTTCCTCTCCAACTTTCACAACAATACAAGGAATTTTTGAATAAGTTGAATTTAGGAATTGTTTGGAATTTTTTCTCAGAATTTCTCTCCCGTTCTCCTGTCTCAAATACCGATTTTTTTGCCACTCTTGTCTATTGTTTAATTCTAGTAAATCTGTCAGATGAGCAACTGACAAAGGCTGACCATTTGAAAGTATAGTTTCCTTACCTTCTATAGCAAATATCTCAGACTGAGACACCTGTTGTGCAGTGTCTACAAACTCGACTGGCAGAGCATAAGGAATGTCTTCAACTACGACAATTAATACATTTGCTGTAGCTAAAGACGTGCTGATTTGCAGCCTCAAAGTGCATCCTTTACCCGGTAAAGACTCTACTTGAATACTACCTTTTAGGGCTTCAACATTAGTACGAACTACATCTAAACCAACCCCGCGCCCCGATACTTCGGTAACAAATTTTTTGGTCGAAAAACCAGGAGTAAAAATTAAAGAGTGTACTTGAGCTTCTGTCATCTCTGCCAGTTGTTCAAGCGTACAAATATTACGTTTAACAGCCGTTTGTTTTATGCTATCTAGATTTAGTCCCCGGCCATCATCAGCAACTTCAATAATAATATTGCTAGCAATGTTATAGCCTTTAATTCGGAGAGTGGCTACAGGAGATTTACCTAGTTTTTTCCGCTCCTCAACAGTTTCAATACCGTGATCGATCGCATTTCTAATCATGTGCATTAAAGGGTCTTTCATTTCCTCTAAAATGCGTTTATCGGCTGTAGTTTCGCCTCCTTCAATAACTAATGCAACTTCTTTACCTTCCCGTTTCGCTAAGTCTCGTACAGTTCGAGGAAATAAATTAAAAATAGTAGACAAAGGCAGCAGTCTCAGAGTGCGAATTCCTGATTCTAATGCCTCAGCGATTAATTCGAGTCTGGCAGTATCTTCATAAACTCGATTTCTCAAGCAGTTGACTAAAGTTCCGAGACGTTCTAAACGTTCTTCTGTACGTTGATAGTAATCCTGCAATTGGCTAAATTTACCGTTGGCTTTAATACCGTTTTCATCTATTTGCATCCGATCAAAAGTCAAGCTCGTTACAAAATATTCTCGGCTCCACTCTTCCCACAAAGTTGTAATTTGTTCTATCTCTGCAACTCGGTGTCCTAGCCGAGTTTTTGTGACAGTAAGTTCCCCTGCTTGAGTCATTAAATCGTCTAAATTTTGAGTAGCAACGCGAATGGTTTCAATGCGGTAAGATGAGGTTGAGGATGCAGTAACTGCCGACTGCGAAGCCGACTCAGTGGCGGGCCCAGAAGGTGCAGGCAAGTTTTGAGCTTGTAGTAGAAATTCTGGCTTGGAATGTAAGGGTAAAAAAGAGGAATTTTTCTCTAAGTTAATGACTTCAGAAGTTTGAACATTTGTTTCTAGTTCTTGGGTAGCAGGCTCAGTAAATTGCAGTTCTACCAACGGTTGTTCTGGTACTTGTGAAGATGATTGCTCTACTATTGAGTCAGCAGCCTGTGGCTGTAACTGACTAGAAGCCCCCATCATGCTAGCGAGGATATAAAATGTATTAATGCCGGAATCTTCGCCGGTAACGGCTTCGTCAACGAGTTTCCGCATGGCGTCTAAACCTTGCGAAAGTCGATCGCTAATATCTGAATTTAGTGGAGTTTCTCCCCGCTTAACACCTCCCAAAATATGCTCCATTTGATGAGCTAAAGATGCTACATTTTTTACTCCCAGCATCCCAGCATCACCTTTAAGAGAATGGGTTTCCCGCAACAATAGTTCTAACTTAGCTAAGTCGTTGGGATGTTGTTCTAAGTAGAGCAATCCGTCATCTAGTTTCTGTAAGTGTTCTTCACTAGCGACTTTAAATACATCTCGAAGTTCTTGATCTTCAATCATCATATATGTTGTTAAGTAATAGGTAATTGAGTATGGTTCATGGGTAATTGGTAATGATAATTATGTTGAATACTCAGTCTATTGCTAATGACTAATGACTCATAACTACACTACTTCTTTAAGATTAAAGGCAGCTTCTGAGAGTTGTTGAGTACCGATTTTAACTTGAGTAATGCCGCTGACTGTTTGAGAGGCGGATTCCTTCATAGAAGTCATGGCATCACCTACTTGCTGAATCGCGATTGCCTGTTGTTTAACATTAAATGAAATTTGCTGGTTGCTAGCAAACACCAGATTGCAAGCTTCCCTCACGCCCGTAAAAGCTTCTGCCGTATCTTGTGCTGTTTTCACCCCTTCTGCAACCGTTTTGCGACTATCTTCAGTGGCTTTCACCGTTGAGTTGATCGCGCCCTTAATTTCTGGAACAATACCATTAATCTTTTGTGCAGCTTGTTGGCTTTCATCTGCTAACTTACGAATTTCGCTTGCTACCACCGCAAAACCTTTACCGTACTCACCGGCTCTGACTGCTTCAACAGCAGCGTTGAGAGCCAGCATATTAGTTTGGCTGGCTAAATCGCTAACCAAACTTGCGAGAGTCGATATATTGCCAATCTGACTCGTGCTGTCGTCGAGTCGATGATTTTGCTTAGAAATTGCCACCACAGCTTCTCTAAGATTCAGCATTTGATTAAGAGTTTTATCTACCTTTTTAGCACCTTCTTCAGCTAGATTTAAAGCTTGGCGAGCGGCAATGGCAACAGACTCAGCTTGCTCGGCTGTTTGCTGAGAAGATCGGCCCAAATTTTCTAGAGTTATAGTTGTTTGATTAACCGAAACAAATTGCCTATCTGCTATTTGTTCTTGCCTGTTCATATTAGATTCTATTTCCATGGAAAATAACGAGATCTGGTAAATCATCCCCCGAATGAGAGCAACAATCTTTTGCATAAAAAACCATCCAAATCCCAGCACCACAGCCAGGGAAATAACAGTAATCAACGCTGCTAGTTTTTGAAAAAAGTCGATGGAAGAAAATAGCAACTTTTTGGGTGAAGTATCCACAATTACTAAAAATTTATTTGGATTTTGTTTGCTGGGGAAAACTGTATTATAGCTAATCACTAGATCCCTATTATCAATATTTCCCTGGTTACCTGAGAGTATTTTAGCAATAATGTCTCCTGAATAATCATTTTTGACATTTTCCTTAGTTTTTAGTTCAAATCCCCATGCTTTTTTAGGATTGGGATGAGCCAGATAATACCCATCTTGATTTAAGATAAAAGATTGGTCTGATAGTTCAGGATTGAAATTTTCAACCATATCGAGCAGAGTGCTACCCAGAGCATTCGTAATGAGAAAGCCTTGTCTTTCTCCTTTGGTATCAAAAATTGGAGTTGCGTAGCGAATTGTTGGCTTGTAAGGAATTTCTATTTTCCCCCTTTCCTTATTCAGGTTTAAGGAAGACACATATACTTCTCCTGGTTTTAGCTTCATAGTTGCCGAGAAGTAATCTGTGTCTGCTTTATTTTGTAGTTGAGAATCGGGAACAACTTTAATATTTGTGCCGTCAGAGTCTACGCGCACGATCTCCTTACCGCTGTTATCTATATAACGCAGTTGCATATAATATGGCTTGGCTTCCATCAGGGATAAAAATGTGAGTTGCATTCGATAAACCCAATCTTTATAAGTTGAATTAGTTTGTCTGTCTACTCCCTTTCCTTCTCTAGCTCTAATCATTCCTTGGACTGGGGGAGTTTTACGGAGAAACAAAATATCGGTTCTCAGATTTTCAAATTTGTTAATCATTTGATTGGCGGTGGAATTAACACTATCACTAAGGGTTATTAATGCTAGATTTTGTAGTGCTGCTGTTGAAGAAGAAATTCCATACCAACCAACAATAGATACTGGAATCAAGGTACTTAAAATTAGGAGAAGGAGCAGGCGATGCTGCATTTTTTGGAAAAATTTGTTCATCATTTGTTACGGTGAATTGGTTACTGGTAACTTGTACGATCGCATAGTCGTAAGTATAGGGAATTAGGAAATTGTACGCTTGCGTAGCCGGGAGCATCTCATATTTGTAAAAACACTTCTTCTGGCTCCTTCCTTCTTCTTTCTTCCTTCAGGCTCCTGGCTCCTGGTTGCTGGCTCCAAATTATAGCTGGGCTGCTTTCATTGAGATGCTCCCGCGTAGCCGAAGTATAGGGAATTGGGAATTGGTAGTAAAGAAAAAATAACAACTCCCAAATAATAACTCACAACTCACAACTATACTGCTGATTTGAGATTACGTTCTAATTTGCACATAAACAAGTTATTACTCCGGTTAATATGGCTGGAATTTGTAGGGAGGTCAATCGCCAAAGCAATTGATTTAATTTTTAAGGGTATATATATGTGGCATTTTTGGGGAACTACTCATAATTCATCTATCTCCTACAAAATTGCTTTCAAATCTAAGGCTGCTTCATTCAATTTTTGAGTACCGACTTTAGTCTGGCTGATACCGCAAGCGGTTTGGGCTGCGGCTTGATTGAGAGAGTTCATAGCTTGTACTACCTGTTCGATCGCGATCGATTGCTGTTTGGCATTCAGCGAAATTTGCTGAGAACTCAAAACCACATTATTAATGGCATTGGCAACTCCTGCAAATGCCGCGGCGGTTTCTGAGGCAATATTTACGCCCGATTCCACTGTTTTAGTTCCTTCGTCTGTCACCATTACTGTTGAGTTGATCGCCTTTTGAATATCAGCAACTAATAGATTAATTTGCACTCCTGACTTTTTACTGCGATCGGCAAGTTTGCGAATTTCTGACGCCACCACGCCAAACCCCTTGCCATGTTCTCCCGCCCGCACTGCTTCAACAGCAGCATTGAGTGCTAACATATTAGTTTGATTGGCCAAATCGCTAACTAAAGTTGAGATATTACCAATGTGATCTGTTTGTTCGCTCAACTCTATAATTTGTCCTTGGATATCCTGAACTTTAGTTTTCAGAGTTGCCATTGCTTCTAAAGTTTGTTTTACAGCTTTTGTGCCACCTCCAGCTAAATTCAAGGCTTGCATTGCTTGAACCACGGCGGTTTCGATCTGCTGTGATGTCGCCCTAGAAGATGCTCCCAATTCGTCCATTGTAGTAGTAGTTTGATTTACTGAAGCTGCCTGCTGACTTGCCATCCGTTCCTGTTCTTCCACGGTGGCTGCAATCTCAGTGGAAGAAGTGGCGATCGAGCTAATTGCCCGATCGATAGTTTGGGCAATTCCTGACGAAATCAGCCAAGCTATAACCGCACCTAACACCAATAAAAACACGGAACCAAATACCAATGCCGAGATCAACCAAACTAAAGATTGCTTGGTTTTTTCTGTAGCTTGCTTAATCGCTTTTACTTCTACTTCGCGAAATTGCTTATTCACTTCTACAAATTCCTGCACAAATTTTGTTTGTTTTCCTGTGTTAAATATAGCCAATGCTTCGCTTCTCTTATTTTGTTGTACTAAAACAACTATTTCGTTAGAACCATCATAATATTCTTGGCAGAGATATAACATCTTGTCTAAACGACTTCTCTGTTCAGGATTTTGGATTGTTAACAGCGCACTCTTACCCGACTGACTAGCTAATTCTCCACCTGTTTGAAAATCCTTTAAAAACTGAGAATTTTTATTAATGAAATACCCCCGCATTCCCCGTACCATTTGTTCAGCACCTGCGGACATCTCATTTGTGTATCTGATCACATTTTCGATCCTTTCTACTTCTTGAAAATTATTCAATACCTGATTTGTGGTTGTATAAACTAGCACAGGAAAACCCAAGTATATAGTTGCGGGTGCTACATATGCAAGCAGCATTCTATTTCTAATATTTAATTTTATTAACTTAGAAAACATATTTTTCTCCTTAATTTAAGCACGTGCATACACGAATTAGATTGCTTAGTAAAATCTCGCTTGAAAAGCGCATTTAGTATAACTCAATACGGTTTGGTTAAAACTATGTGTTCCTCAGAGATCCCCCTCGCATCCCCCCCATCGTTGCGGGGACGCAAGAGTAAGTTCTTGTCCCACCCTTCGTAGGCAGGGCTGTTTCATTCTCTTGTAGGGGCAATCCCTCGTGAAGAAACCCCATATCTGAAACCCCGACTCGCTCGTCTATGGGCTGGACGGGCACGGGGGGAGCGAGCTTAACCCAAGCGTATTATGGTATAACTAACTTCTTTAGTCTTGGAGGTATTTCAAGATAATTCTCTCATGCTGAGTCGCGCTCGTTACCAGTCCATATCTCTGCGTTGGATCGCGATTGCGAAGGAAATGAAGTATCAAGCCAGATGCTTCACTTGACTCATGACAGATATGCTTTGCCTAAGTCCTGTTCTGGATTCAAACCTCTTCATCAACAACTACTCCTCCTTTTGTCAGCAGTTTTTGCAAGTGCAGAATAGCCATCATTTTTTCCCCGTAAATAGCTGTCCCCCTTAGATATTCGCGGTTGGCAGAATGCAGTGCTACCGGAACAGCCGCAATTTCCGACACATCTAAGTATATAATATCTAATATTTCGTCAACAACTATACCAGCGACCAAATCAGCTACTTCAACAACGATCGCCTTAGAGAGATAATTGGCAGTCTCCGACATATTTAAAGACATATTTAAAACACTGCGAATATCAATTAGCGTCACAATTTCTCCCCGTAAGTTTATATTTCCCACTATGCGATCTGGAGTGCAAGGAACCGGAGTTACTTGGTTAATCTCAGTAAATTCGCGGACTAGATCTAAATGAATACCAAAGTATTCGTTATTCAAAACAAACACCGCCAGGGACATATTAATTGCAGCATCATTTTCCCCCTCGCTTCGCCGCCTCAAATGATTAGCGCGCGATTGAAAAATTGCTTTTTCTTCCGGGGTAGCCTGCGGGCAAAAAACGTGACGATTGCTCAAACTTTTAGGATTTTTACCTAACAAATTTGCACTTATTTGCCCCTGTAAATTTTCCGTCTCTGCCTCACCGGCTGCTGCTTCACTACCTGCATTGTTTGGAGAAACAGGCCAGCTTTCCTCTGACTTTTCGGGAGAATATCGAATTAAGTGATCGAGATTCAGCAGCATGATAATATCGGCTTCGCAGCGGGCCAATCCAGCTACAAAATGATGAGAGGCTTCTGAATTCTCTCGCCCGTAAGATAGCTGCGGAGTGATGGCATCTTCTGAGAGTTCCTTAACTTCGCGAACTTGATTGACAATTATACCGATTTTCGATTCTTGCCACTCTATGACGATCGTACTATCTGTCACAGAATACTCTTGCCAAACGTATCCAAAACGAAGATTCAGATCCATCACGGGCAGAATTTCGCCCCGAAGGTCGATCGCCCCAACAATATCTTGAGGTGCTTCTGCAATTGCTGTCAACTCCGGCAGAAAGAAAATTTCCCGAACGAAGCAGGCTTCTATACCGCAGAGAAAACCGTTCTGTTCAAAGATAAGATACGGTTTAGTTTCCATATTTTAGTGTACAGTTTCTTTACTGTATAATTTTAACAATTTTTTTTTAACATTCATCAGCACTTGACTAGCTGTCATTTTTCCCTGTGAATCAATGGGAGTGTTGGCCGGTAGTCCTTCCAGGATTTCACAAGATGAATTGTACATTTTAATAGCTCTTTTTACTTGACCTTCTTTATTGTATATATTCCCTAGTTCTATATAAGCTGAAACAAAAAAGGGACACATATAAATAGTCCTCTTTAATAATTTTTTGGCTATTTCCAATTGCCCCTGTTCTTCAGCAATTTGAGCTTGTAAATAATCAGTATATACTGATCCAGGCTCTACTTTTCTAGCTCGATTACAGTATTCTATTGCCTGAGAATAATTGCCGGCATTTGCCTGAACTTGAGCGATTAAAAAATAAGCATCAAAATTATGCCCCTGCAAGTCTATTGCCTCTTGTGCCTTATTGATAGCCTCAGCATAATCTTGATTTTTAAATAATTTTTTAGCCTCTAAAATTAACATTTGAGGCGTGGGATTTTGAGTATTTTCTGCTATTATTTTTTCTGTAACTGACACGGCATTGTTCGGCAAGGCGCCCTCCAGATAGCGAGAGGGCAGCATATTCCCCAGCGGATTACTTATTTTTAATACCGGAGGCATCTCTATCTCTGGAAAATTGCTGTTAGTAGTAAAACGAGGTGGCATCGTTTCCCCTGTTAGCAACTCACCACTATCATCGCCCATATTATCTGCTTTCGGGAATTCCCGAAATGCCGAGTTCGCTTCCCCTACCGTCGCAAACCTAGACTCTATTTGACAGTGTTCCTCCGGTACTGCCTCCCGATGCTGATACACCACCGATTCGGGGAAAACCTTGGGTTCAAACTCGTTCATAATTTGACCGTAAACTTCAGCGTGACCGGTCATTAAATATCCTTCAGGTCTCAGGGTCTTGGAAAATTTTTTCAGTACCAGTGAAATATACTTATGTTCAAAATACACAAAAACGTTTCTACACAAAATTAAGTCTATGTTATAAAGATTTTGGTAAATATTAGGAAAGTCATCTGTGATTAAATTTACACAACTAAAGTTGACACTTTCGCGCAATTCTAGATTGATTTCCCAATCATTTTGCCTCTGATGAAAATACTGCTTTTGTATCTGCGGTTCAACCAAGCGAAACGACCAATGACTGTAAACTCCCTGGGGCGCTTTTTTGATTACTTTTTCATTGATGTCTGTACCTAAAATTAATATTTTCCATTGATTCCAATCGGGAATCAACTGTTTTAAAACAATAGCTAAAGAATAAGGTTCTTCACCGGTGGAGCAGCCCGCACTCCAAATTCGCAGTGTCGGCTGCATTCCCAAGGTCTTGTGCAAGTTTCTTTTCTGCTCTATCAATTCAGGAAAAATCACTCTGTTTAAGAGAGCGAACTGTCCTTTGTCTCGCATAAAATAACTTTCAGTTGTTGTTAATAGCAATACTAATTTTGCCCATTCATTTTTACTTTCAAAAGTTTTAGCGTTTAAAAGTTTATAATATTGTTCGGGTTCTGCAATTTTTTTTTCTCTCATCCGAATCATGATTTTATGAGACAAACCAGGTCTATCTTGGGACCTAATTCGCACACCCATCTCCGTAGTAATTAAGTTGATAAATAGCTGAATTATGGAATCATTCATGTCAACTGAGGTAAATTAATTAAATAAATAATTTGGGAAGTGGCAACTTTTACTGAGCTGGTGCTGAGTTTGTCCTGAGCATAGCTGCTAGCCTGCGGCTCGTCGGTTCGCACAGCCGAAGGGAGCCGAAGGGAAGTGCGTAGCTGAACTATTGGGAATTAGGGAACTTGTAAGCTCGTGTAGTCGAAGTATTGGTAATTGGAAATTGGGGAATTTGGAATTATAAATTGGGAATTTAGCCGATCGACTGAACAAGAACAGTGTCACAGCACATCATATCAGAAACTTGCCTGGTACTTAAAGGAAAAAGGCAAAAGGTAAAAGACAGAAACCAGGAAAAAATTATCCCTTCTGCCTTCCACCTTCTGCCTTCAAAGGCAGTAATCTCCAACTTTAAGCTGGATATATCCGCAGGCGGCGATTGGGTTCTTCCCCAAAACTGTGGGATTTCAGGTGATAGTGTTCCACAAGTTCGTGCTGCATTTTGCGGACGTTGGGAGAACGGGGCAGGAGTTCCACCGGCTGTCCCTTGGGAATGACAATTTGCTCGACTGCTAAGCGCGTTTCTTCCAGAGCTTCGAGCTCATCAGAAGAACCGCTGCGGGCGAATAAGGCGAGGTCTGCTACTTCCGGGGTGCCGGGGTCATCCATGTCCAACAGCCGTCGCAAAGCTCTCGCTACATGGGGAATAGTGGCGGCCTTAATTGTGTGCACGGGAACTTGGCGAGTTTTGGCCAAGTGCCTCAATTTCGACTGGTTCCGAACGTTCGATCGCAAAGCCACAACCACGTCAGCACTCTCAATATCCTTCGTCAGCAGCACCGGCAGGTTCAGCGTCGAAATCACCTGTTCGAGCTGGTGGCGAGGTATGCCGTAAGGATAAACGTGGAGGGGCAAATCTTCGCCGTTAGGGCCGACATTATGGGAATAGCGTCCGGCCTTGGGTACTGGTTCGACGGACAGGGATTCTTCGAGCAGTTGCTCGAAATACCGAGTCTCAGCAACCGGCGCGCTCTTAGCAGCTAAGTTCTCGCTGGGAGCGGGCATCGGCACCATTTTGCCAGCACTCCGCCACCCAGAGATCGGTGTGACGGGTCGGATTGGCGATACAGCAGCCGGGCCGCTGGAAGCTGACATCCCCGGAAACCGGGCGGGGGGAGCGGCTGACTCGCGCTCGATAATTACTTCTCCCGTCTCGCTGACGCTTCTGATTTGCTGGTTGGGTTCGCGTCCCCGCAGCAGAGTGTCGATCGAATCTGCAACTCGCTCGTGGATCACCCAGCGCTGGCGTTCCAGCATTTCGATGGCAATTTCAAAAGTTGGCGGTGCTTTGCGCTCCAAAACCGTCTTTTGAGAACCGCGCCGTCTTGCTTCGTCATCTCCCAGCGTCACCGCTTGGATGCCCCCAATTAAATCGGCCAGAGTCGGGTTTTTCATCAAGTTTTCGATCCGGTTCCCGTGGGCGGTACCGACCAACTGCACGCCCCTTTCGGCGATCGTCCGAGCAGCCAAAGCTTCGAGTTCCGTGCCGATTTCGTCAATCACGATCACTTGCGGCATATGGTTTTCCACTGCTTCGATCATGACTTGGTGCTGGAGTTCGGGACGGGAAACTTGCATTCTGCGAGCTCTACCGATCGCTGGGTGGGGAATATCTCCATCTCCGGCAATTTCGTTGGAGGTGTCGATGATTACCACCCGTTTTTCCAAGTCATCGGCAAGCACGCGGGCAATTTCCCGCAGGGCCGTGGTTTTGCCAACCCCAGGGCGGCCGAGCATCAAAATTGACTGACCGGTTTCCACCAAATCGCGGATAATGCCGATCGTCCCGAACACAGCGCGGCCCACCCTCAAAGTCAAGCCGATAATCTCGCCGCTGCGGTTGCGAAGGGCGCTAATTCGGTGCAGGGTTTGCTCGATACCGGCTCGGTTGTCGCCGCCGAAGTGGCCGACTCGCTCGATGCAATAGTTGAGGTGTGCCTTGGAAACCGGGGTTTGGGAAAGAGGTTCGGCCGAGGATGGAAAACGAGCTTCAGGTTGGCGGCCCAAATCCATGACAATCTCAATGAGATTGTTGCGCTGCGGGTGCTGCTCTAAGGGCTGCCGGATCTCATCTGGCACGATGTCTAATAATCTGTTGAGGTCGTCTGTAATCTGCATTCGCCTCGATGTGTTCGGTGACGTTTTCAACTTTTTAGTCAGTTAACAGTTGTCAGTTGTCCGTTGCCAGTTGTTATGTGTCAGTTGCCAGTTGTTGTTGGAATTAACTGCTAACCACTAACTAATGACTAATGACTACTGACTAATGACTACTGACTAAAATTCTTTGAGCGGGGAAACTAGAGAACGAGCTAAACTCACGGCCTGTGAGAGAAGTTCTGGGACGGCTTCGAGCTGAGGTAGCCGAGATGTTTGAACTCCGGCTCCTGGCCGCGCGACTGCCACCGGAACGGCATAGGCTCGATCGGTCTGCATTGTTTCTAACTGTTCTAAAATTGGCGATAGCAAAACCCTGGCATAGCTGCCGTAAGCTACACCTGCAATGTATGGGACAGGGGGATCTGAGAAATTTTTCCCGACATTCTTCATCAGTCCCTCGGCTCTCAACTTGCTGACAGTGTGAGCATTAGTGCCGCCTGCAAGTTGCACGTATCCCGGCAACTGGGCAGCCAAAACTTTTTGACCGAGTTTGACCGCGGCTCTAGTAGTTCCTGTTCCGATATCTCCGCTCATTGGCCTACCGTCCGTTTGCCAAATTAGCGGACAAGGAAGGGGGGAAATTATTTGATAGAGTGTCCGCAAATAATCAATCAAACCGTCTCCATCTGGGCAACTAATTGCTATTACCTTGAGTTGACCGACCCAGGGAGCTATGCTCGACCAAAGTCGCCCAAAATCTGCCTCTCTGCCTACTTGCGTGTGGATTTCTAGGGCGTCCGCACCGGATTGCAAGATTAAAGGTGCGATCGCGGCGGGAGCAGACACGTAAGAACGAGTATAAATTAGTTGGCTCGGACAAATCGGCAGACAGCGACCGCAGCCATAGCATTGCTGGTCTATCACCCCGGAAAAACCACTGCCAGCACTCTGAAAAACTATTGCTTCGGCTGGACATATTTTTTCGCACGGCCGCCAGCAGTCCGCCGGACAATCGGCTGGGTTGAATTCGGCTTTGCGAAAATGCGGGTCTTCCCCATCGTTTAAACTCACCATCAGCAACGGCAACCCTTTGCCGCCAAACCTGCGGTTTTGAGTTCTTGCCTGTAAGTCGCTGGCCACTTGTAGGGCTTCTTTCGCTGCTGCGACGGCGGCGGGATCTGCCGCGACATCGATACAGTCAGCGCCTGCTAGGGTGTAAGCCAAGGTGAGATTCCGTACAGCAGGCAGGTGTTGAAAGCTCGCCCCACAGATCAGCTTGAACCAATGGCCATCTTTTAATGAGTTTAGGGGATGATAATGTTCTGTCACCCTTATATGCTAATCCTTTGAGCTGAAAATTACTATGTGGAAATTTCTACTTAATTTTAAAATTTAGGCGGGTACAAGCTGGAAACGCTACTGATAGCAGTAACTGTTGCGCTGTTGGCTCTATATGTAGAGTTCTGCCTTAATTTTTTTTCCTAAATTTGATTTTTTGGACAGCGAATGCTGAGGGGGGATTTGGAGATGGGGCGATCGGCTTTAGTTAAAGACAGACTCTCTATTATATCATAGTTGGGTGGATTTGGCAAAGAAAAAGTAGGCTAGAGATTTTTTTTGAAGTGACCGTGCAGTGGCAGTTGCCCTAAAGTTCGATCGAGCTTTGAAACCCATCGACCAACCGCAGATGAACATTATCCTCCCTGACTTGAAGCTAAATTCATCTGGGTTAATCAGCGATTCAACGAGCTATACTACTTACTCAGCCGCTTGTAAACCGTAGCCAAAGCATGGCTATCCCCCACATTTCCCGGAAACAAAACAACTGGTAAATTGGGAAACAGAGGATGATTAGCCTCGGTTTTCACCACAGAACAACCTGCGATAATTTGACCGATTTGCCTGACACTTTTTAGCGACAAACCTGTACTCAAGACATCATTAGAAGTAATGCCGCCCTTGCTAATCAAAAACCCGATATCTGTGGGCAGTCCCCGCACGATATCCATCAATAAAGCAGAAACCGCCTCTCCAAATTTTAACCGGACTTCGGTATTTTCAAATTCGAGTTCCTTGCGGCTGGTATAAATTACAGGCGTTTTGCCATCGGCATGAGCAGTGCTGGCTTTTTCTAGAATTTCATCGAGCATTTGGGTGCGATACTCTGGTGAATCTTCTAGCAAGTGAGATACATCTATTTCAATGCTAACTATATTGGGTTCTTTTAACAAGCGCTCCAATTGTTCAGTAGTTTTCTTAACGTGGGAACCAACTATTACTGCACCGGGTTTGCCATCCCTCACATATTTTGCCATTTCGTCGGCTGCTACTGGCTGCGGGCCGAGGTCAGCTAAGGATGTTAAAATACTCGCCGCACTACGGAATAAAAACTTTTTGCCTTGACTGGCTGCCGCGAGAATGTGTTTGGCAAATGTGTCTAAATCGCCTTGGCTTTCGCCGTCAACAACTGCACATTGGTTGTCTGTCATGTCCATCAGTCTATCTAAACTTCCGTAGCGAATGTCTGCGAGTAAAATGCGATCGACTGCATCAGCGGGGATGCGACCTTTGGTTTTTTCTTCTACATAGTCTGGCAGGTAACTGTGACTGTATCCGAAGACTGAATCTTTGGCAAATTCGGTTTCGTGTACTGGTGTCGGGACACTGTTAACTATTAGGTAGTGCACGCTGTGGCGGGTAATTCTCCCTCCTTCAAAAAAGGCGGGAATTAGAAAATGAGCGTCGAAGGGGCCGAGTTCTTCGGCGATCGCGTCGGTTTCGATGGGATAGTGACCGCGCAGGGTAGAATCGGAACGGCTAACTATTAGGAAGTCTTCGATTTTTTCGCTGGCGATCGCCCTTTTTAGATTTTGGCACACTTCGCGGGTGACGGAGGCTGCTTTTTCGGGAGTTAGCGATCGAGTATTTGTCAGTATGAAGAAAATCGGGCACTTGTCCCGCAGCCCCAAACGCAGGGTGTCTTCGTCCCAACGTGTCAGCAGCAAGCAACTGTGCACGGTTTGAGAACCAGTCGGATCGTCGTCGAGAACTATAATCTTGGGTTTGGCAGAAGACATACTGATATCAAATCCGTTAGCATCGGAATAGTAAATTCGAGTTCACTGTTGACTGTTCACTGTTCACTGTTCACGGCGTCAACAGTCAACCGTCAACAGTCAACATCATTCCGGTGTAACCGGAAATGATATGACCTGGTTGTTAACGTCACCTTTCCAAGATATCCTTACCTGTTACGTAACAGGTAAAAATTTACAATAATTATGATATTTTTTTCACAATTATCATAACTCCTAATT
The DNA here is from genome assembly GCF_036701555.1 of Microcoleus sp. Pol10D4. Lineage (NCBI taxonomy): Bacteria > Bacillati > Cyanobacteriota > Cyanophyceae > Oscillatoriales > Microcoleaceae > Microcoleus > Microcoleus sp. Pol10D4. The sequence goes on along the minus strand of NZ_JAUBRA010000027.1, from coordinate 11,998 downwards.
TGGAGAATGTGTTTGAGTTCGCTCGGTTCAGTAAGCTGCATATTGCTACTGGGTAAGAGGTGCACGCAGCCGTATACGCTACTAAGTTTTGCCCTTTTTAAAATTAGCAGCGTTTCGAGCTTGCAACTTTTTCATTTCTGCTTGAACTCCCACGGCTACCTGCAAAGCTTCGTTGAGCAATCGCCCTTGTTCGCTGGCTCGATCGCTAATTTGCAGGGCATTCAAAGTTCTCAAATTATTGGCAAACAATTCGGAGTTAGTATCGACAAATTTTTTGTTTTCTCTGAGAATTCTTTCGGTTTTCAAAGCTCGAACTAAATCGTCTCTGATTAGCTGCAAGGCTTCAATAACTTTTGCTCGATCGCCGATTTTGACTTCCGCATTTCCAGCATCTTCTATCTGATCATTAATGGCGATCGCTTCGATTATACCATTATAGCGATCGACATCATCAAAAAGATTGATTAAATCTTTGTTTTGCCGACTGCATCGAATTTTCCACGCATCCTCAAGGATTAAACCGACTATCGCAACCAAGTGGAGAGCGAACCACAACAAATAAGCTCTAGGAAATATCGCAACCAGTAGCCAACAACTGATGAGAACCAAAACAATTAAACCGACAGTTTTCAAAGCTTCGCGGGCAAACTTAGTCGCTGTCGGCGGCCGGTATACGCGATCGGGCCCCGCGCCGGTGAGGTGCTTGAGCTCACCGAGAGTAATTTCTAATCCCTGAATGTCAGCTCGCATAAATCTTTACAAATATTTGTTAATTATAAAGTTTTGTAGTAGAACAAGGGGCTCGTCTACAATAAACCTAACACTTTTTTCACCCAAAACTGCACTATGTCCGCACGTCCTATATACCTCGACAACCACGCCACAACCCCCGTAGATCAACGGGTACTTGATGCGATGCTGCCGTATTTCACCGAACAATTCGGCAACGCAGCCAGTATCAATCACGTCTACGGCTGGGAAGCAGAAGCAGCGGTAAAACAGTCACGACAAATCATAGCAGAAGCGATCAACGCCTCGCCAGAAGAAATTGTTTTTACCAGCGGTGCCAGCGAAGCAAATAACTTAGCGATCAAAGGCATCGCCGAAGCTTATTTCAGTAAAGGAAAGCACATTATCACAGTAAAAACCGAACACAATGCAATTCTCGACCCCTGTACCTATTTGCAAAAATTGGGGTTTGACATTACTGTTTTACCGGTGAAAAGCGACGGGCTGATTGATATAGGCGATTTGATCAAAGCGATTCGGGCCGAGACAATTTTAGTTTCAGTGATGACGGCTAACAACGAAATTGGTGTCATCCAGCCGATCGCAGAAATTGCTGCAATTTGTCGCGGAAATGACATTATTTTTCACACAGATGCGGCACAGGCGATCGGCAAAATTCCCCTCGACGTAGAGGAGATGAATATCGATCTAATGTCCTTGACAGCCCACAAAATCTACGGGCCAAAAGGGATCGGTGCTCTCTACGTGCGCCGCAACAAACCGAGAGTGCAGCTAGCGCCGCAAATGCACGGAGGAGGGCACGAACGGGGAATGCGATCTGGAACTCTCTACCCACCGCAAATAGTTGGGTTTGCCAAAGCAGTAGAATTGGCAATTGCAGAAATGCCGTCGGAAACAGAACGAGTGGTTAATTTGCGGCAGCGTTTGTGGGAAAATTTGAGTGAATTGGGCGATGTTTTTCTCAACGGTCACGCTACGAAGAGATTGCCGGGGAATCTCAATATTAGTGTAGGCGGCGTTGACGGTCAAGCATTGATGTTGGGTTTGCAACCGGCGGCGGCAGTTTCTTCGGGATCTGCTTGCACTTCGGCGAAAATATCTCCATCTCATGTTTTAGCAGCGATCGGGCGATCGGACAAATTAGCTTATGCTTCAATTCGGTTCGGTATTGGCCGATTCAATACCGAAGCAGAAATAGATGCAGTCGCCGAACACGCGATCGCAACTATTCAATCTCTCCGACAAGCTCAAAAAGTAATGAGTTAGAAAGTAGTTTTGAGTTTTGAGTTTTGAGTTACGAATTATTTAACTTAAAACTCAAAACTTTTCCTATTTTTCTAGTTTCCCTCGGATAGAACTTTGGTAGGCTAGGATCGATTTCAATCGCCGAGTCTAATTGGTATCTTACTTAGAACCAAACACCTCGCGCACCCGATAAATCGGTTTTCCCTGCGACTCGTGATAAGTCCGCATCATCACTTCCGCCAGCAAACCAAAACAAAATAACTGCACGCCAGTTAACAGCAAAACCACAGCCAAAATCAGCAAAGGACGATTGCCAATACTTTGACCAAAAGCAAATTTTAAGACGGTCAAATAAATCCCTAAAACCGTTCCCAACGTCATAGAACTCAGTCCCAAAAGTCCAAAAACGTGCATCGGTCGAGTCAGGAACTTTTTCATAAAAGAAATAGTTAACAAATCCATCAACACCCGAAAAGTCCGCCAAATTCCGTACTTACTTTGACCGAAACGGCGGGCGTGATGTCGCACCGGCAGTTCTGCAATTCTCGCCCCTTCAATAAATGCCAACGCTGGCAAAAAGCGGTGCAATTCCCCGTAGAGATTCAAGTCTGCTACCAACTCGGATTTATAAGCCTTCAAAGAACAGCCGTAGTCGTGCAAAGTTACGCCTGTAACGCGACCAATTAACCAGTTCGCAATTTTAGAAGGAATCAACCGGCTAATAGTATTGTCTTGCCTATTTTTGCGCCAGCCGCTAACTAAATCGTAGCCTTCATCTAACTTTGCCAACAATAGCGGAATATCAGCAGGGTCATTTTGCAAATCGCCGTCTAGGGTAACAATAGCACGGCCGCGAGCGCGATCGAAACCTGCAGACATGGCAGCAGTTTGCCCGTAATTGCGGCGCAAAATTACAGCACAAAGGTCATCGCGAGTGCTGGCTAACTGCTGGAGAAGTTCAGCAGAACCGTCCTTAGAACCGTCATCTACACAAATAATTTGATAGCTGAGTCCAGATGGTTGGATAGAAGAGGCGATCGCCTCAATCAAATGAGGCAAACTTTCCACCTCATTATACACCGGCACCACCACTGAAACGTCGAGAACAACCTCAGAGCCAGCCTGCTGTGCAGCCAATTTTTCCAAAAATAATGCAGCGTCCATTTTTTTATTCGATAATATTAACAGTCAACCGTCAACAGTCAACCGTCAACAACTAACTAGGTTGATAACTTGCCACAACTTTACCATATCCCCGCAATTGCTGGTAATAAGCTTGACTGACTCGATCGCCATCATCCGACAAAACATCGATACCGATACCGTTGCGACCTTGTGCTTGTCCAGAACTGTGAATGTAGCGATTATCTCCGAGATATAATCCTACATGAGTGGCTTTTTCGGGCGTACCAAAAAATACTAAATCCCCCGGTTCTAAAGCACTAATACTAATAGGTTTAGTAAAAGCTTCCTGCTGATAAGCATCCCTCGGCAACCAGATTCCCGCAGCCACGAACGCCGCCTGCATTAAGCCCGAACAATCATAATTTGGCCCGACTGTGCCGCCCCAAAGATAATAATTGGATTGGTTCATAGACTCGCGAGCGAAAGTAATTACAAATGGTAATTTTTCCTGGATTTGGGCCTCAGAAACCACCAGAGGATGATACACTGTTTCTGCCAAATCGAGCAACTCAACATCTCGAATATCCAGCCATCCCGGATAATCATCTTCGCACAGCCGCACCATTACAGCCGTTGTATCCCCCTCAACAACCGAGTCTATGCCATTTCTCCCCTCCTTATGAAGGGGGGGGTCAACTACTCGCAAATGCCGCCCCAGCGCTGCTTGAGTTGCCAATCGATCGCACTTTGGGGAATCGTAAATATTTATGTGCGATCGCGCTCGGTACTCCACAACATCAGATAATTGATAATTGGCCATTGCTAATTGCTCATTGTTTGCTGTTAATTGTTCGCATTTATTGTTCGCATTTAACGATAAGAGATTGCCATTAGCTGCTAGCCGTTAACCGTTAACCGTCAGCCATTAACTATGACATTTTTTCACAAAGACGAACAATTAGAAAACCTCGGCAGTAGCATTATAGACTCCACATTGTCAGAATTTACAGGATTAAGTGGCGATCGTACAGCCATTACCTGGATAGTCTACGATCCGCCGGTGCGAGTCAATACAGGCGGCGCCCTGAGTCCAGAAGAATTTTGGAAATATCAACCGCGAGGTTTTAGCGCTAGAGCTTCCGAACGAATTTATCCCGCCAGCATCGTCAAATTATTCTACCTCGTTGCCATCTGGGAATGGGCGCAAAAAGGCATGATTCAAACATCGCCAGAATTAGAACGCGCCGTCCGAGATATGATAGTTGATTCCAGCAACGACGCCACCAGTTTAGTAGTAGACGCCCTAACCGGCACCACCAGTGGCCCAGAATTATCACCAGGCCCCTTTGAAAGTTGGAAACAGCAGCGAAACATCGTCAACCGTTACTTTCAATCCTTAGATTGGCCGGAATTACAAAATATTAACGTCAATCAGAAAACCTGGTGTGACGGCCCCTATGGTCGCGAGCGAGCTTGTCTGGGAGAATTAATGGAAAATAGAAATATGCTGACCACAAATGCTGCAGCGCGTTTGCTGCACAGTATAATCGGCGGCGTAGCTGTTTCTGCCCAAGCATCGCAAGAAATGATGGGTTTAATGAAACGCACTTTAGACCCAGCAGAATTAGAGGCAGATCCCGAAAATCAAGTTACAGGTTTTTTGGGTGGCGGATTGCCAGAATCAGCAAAATTGTGGTCAAAAGCCGGACTGACAAGCCAAGTGCGTCACGATGCTGCTTATATTGAAATATCCGGTTTGCGGCCGTATTTGTTAGTTGTATTTACCGAGGGGAAAGAGAATAGCAAGAATGAAGAGATTTTGCCTTTTATCTCGCGGCAATTTGTCGAAGCGATGAAAGCACTTAATTAGATTTAGTAGTTGATTATTGGGCTAGATTGATTTAAATACAGTATTGAAACTCGTAGGGACACGGCAATGCCGTGTCCCTACCTACATCTCGAATAGTATAGCAACCGCTTTCGTCGGTTATGGCCTAAAGTGAGAATAGTCTCTTTTGTTGCGGAGCGAGCGCACCTCATGCCTCAACCCTACAGCTACGAGCTACGCCAGAAAGTCATTCAAGCTAAAGCCTCACTCATGTTGCCCTGTGCTTTTAAAAACTCTACTTTTAAAGGGCTAAGTGCCAACGTCACCCTTACAGCATTTTTGTGGTTGCCACCAGGTAAAAGGTTGTTAAGGGATTTTGGGTTCACTGCCATCTAACTTTTTACGTTCAATCGAATTGTGTGAATGGATCGATTATGGCTTAGTTTTGTCATTCGTGCTATGTGCATAGCTCGATAGTAGTTTCGTTTCGTCCCGACCTGGAAACTATTTAGGAAAAGTTAGGCGATCACCTTATGGTACAGGGTGAGGGTGTGTGAGTTGCAGAGTGAGGCTGGGTTGGGAGGATTTCAATGAAAGCAGCCAAGCTAGAAATTGGAGTTTTGAGGCTCTCTTGCTGCGAGGTTCGAGGCTGCGAGGAAAGAGTCAGAAGGAATGAGCCAGAAGAAGTGTTTTTACAAATATGAGATGATCCCGGCTGGGTTACTTTTGTAAAAGAATTGTGTAATAATTGATAAGATAGAAAATTTGGGACTGGGAAAAAGAGCTTATGTTAACCAAACTGCTTCAAAAGGGATTGCGTAAAATAGGTTTGTTAGAGGCTCAAAAAGATATCCCTTTTGGGGTTTATTGGCATTACGATATAAAATATTTCCTCCAGGACAAAAGTTTAGAGACTGTCTTTGATGTAGGTGCTAATGTTGGACAGACAGCTAAGCTAATAACTCAACACTTTCCTGATAGCACGATCTATTCATTTGAGCCTATTCCTAGAACGTTTGACTTACTAACTGAGCGGATGAAACCTTTTGCGAATGTTAAGCCAGTCAATATCGCTTTTGGGGAGCAAGCTGGGCAGGCGGAAATTCTGACGACTCCTTTATGTGAAACTAACACTCTTCTTGTCAATCGGAGACAAAAAAAAGCCTCCGATACTGAAGAAGAAATGGTGACTGTAAATATTGACACAGTTGATCGTTTCTGCTTGCAGAAAGATATTCAGTCTATTAATTTACTCAAGGTTGATACTGAAGGTTTTGAGATCAATGTCCTCAAAGGAGCTGAAAAACTTCTGAAGGAGGGTAAGATTGACTACATCCTAGCAGAATGTAGCTTTTATCAGGCAGAGAATCTAGATCCTCATGGAGATTTTGTAGAAATTCTGAATTACCTACATCCCTATAACTATAGAGTCATTTCTTTTTATACAGCTGCCGTCAATAACTTCGGCTGGTTTTGGGGAGATGTTTTATTCCAAAAAGTCACAACTCAAGTACCTGGGAAGCTCAAATTTTCCCCTCTATGACTTGGAACCACTACAGACCATCGCAATATGCGATTTCTTGGCCTTAGTTGCACCCATCACAAACTCTCTAGCGTCATCGTATAACTTTCCCTCAACGAATGAAGACAGAAAAACCCGGACAGTCACCATACAGGCTATCCGGGTTTTCCCATTCAATTAGTTTCCCCAACGAGTGAGGAGTTACTATGGCAACCGCTTTCGTCGGTTATGGCGTAAAGTGAGAATAGTCTCTTTTGTTGCGGAGCGATCGCGCACCTCATGCCTCAACCCTACAACTGCGAGCTACGCCAGAAAGTCATTCAAGCTATAAAGCTTGATGGCTTAAAAATTATGGACGCCCGTCAACTCTTCAACATTAGTCGCAACATGATTGCCCTATGGCTGAAGCGACAAGAGCAAACAAGAGACTTTCTAGCTTTACCGAATTAGCCTCCGGGTAATGGCCATAAAATCACTGACGCTTGAGCATTTTCGTGGGGAAAACCAAGATTCATGAGAATAAAACGAGCGGTGGAAATGATCTCACTTTGAGATGGAGAAATTAGCTCACGCACGATCTCGCGAGCTTTGAAAAAAATTGGTTTTACTCGAAAAAAAGACTTACGGCATTCCAAGAAGGCTCTGGAAGTCAAACGGCAGGCTTTTGTAGCCGAATTGTGTGCCATTCCCGCGGCTCAGATTGTTTATCTTAATGAATCTGGCATGGAGAATAGAGACCAGTATGATTATGGTTGGAACCAACAGGGGCAACGGTTTCATGCACTGAAATCTTTCTCGGCGTGAGGGTAGGGTAAAGATGATTGCTGCTAATTGTAACCAAAAATTGCTCGCTCCTTTTACCGTCGTTGGAGTGTGTAATCGAACAGTTTTTGAAATTTGGCCTTAAACAAGTTTACTGTCAACACTTTTGGCAGGACAGGTGGTAGTGATGGACAATGCCACGTTTCATAAAGGTGGTCGAATTGAGGAATTGATTCAAAGTGTAGGGTGTAGACTGTTGTATTTACCGCCGTACTCGCCTGATTTGAACACAATTGAACAAAGAAAAGTCTTGGCTAAAAAGTCGAATTCGTAAACAGCTAGATAAGTTTGATTGCTTACGAGATACAATCGAGGATGTCCTACGGCTTGCGTCCGGCGCCGCCGGGCGCGGTTGCTATACGTTTTAAACTTCAAGAGTTTTGTTTTGCAGCCCGGTAGGGAAACGGTAATGGCGCGTCCCTGAGTTTCAACTTAACGTGAAAGACCGCCAAGGGTTTCAACCGCTGCCGGACTGAGGGTTTAAGGCGCTTGTTGACACATACGGACACGGAAATGCCGTTTCCCTAGATATATCTCGAATAGAACGGAGAGGGAGGGATTTGAACCCTCGAAGGATGTTAACACCCTTAACAGATTAGCAATCTGCCGCTTTCGACCACTCAGCCACCTCTCCAAGATGACAGTAACTAACTATAGCACACACATCCTCTTCTTGCCAACCCCTAATTGAAAAATTCCTCAATCCCTTACTCTGTATACTTTCCGTCGCAGGCCAGAGGCAGATTTTCCCTAATATCCGCCTCTGGCCCAACTCCAGACTCGAAACCTACTCCCCAAAGCCCCTAGCCTTCAAGTGCTTTTCCCAACTAAAATTGGAACTCAAAAAGAACCTCTTAGTATACAAATACCCCAAGCGGTACAGGTGAGCCTTGCGATCGCCATCGAGATTAAAGTCCGTCGTTGTCACCCCAGCTTCAGTCACATCAATATTAATCACCCTGCCCTTATCCATTTCCCGCTGGTGATAGCGGTCTCTTGCTTTCATCATCGTTCTGAACATCGCCGCCAGCATCGACAGCGGAGTATCAATATTAACTTTAGTCTCAATTCCGGTATCGACTAATCGAAACCCAAAGGTAAACCAGCGCGGCGCCGCAGGAGTCGAACCGACGGATTGTTTGTCATAAATCCACAGGGGGAAATTGCTCAAAATTCCTCCATCTACAATTAAGTCATCGCCGAGTTTTCCCGGTTCAAAAAATAACGGAATACTCATCGACAACCGAACGGCTTCTGCAACACTAAAATGTTCAGCACTTTGGAGTCGCAACTGCTCGTACAAAGGATCGGAATCAGTCGATTCGCGTCGGTGTAAGTCGTCGGGCAGCACCAACATTTCACCGCGAGAGAGGTTGGATACTACTACTTTTAATTCCCGCTCTTTTACGATTTGTTTGACATCGGCAAAAGTGTGCAAGTTACCTCGACCGAGCATTGCTTCCAGCCACTGCCGGAACGGCTGCGCCGAATATTCTCCCATCTGACGGCTAACTGTTAAGAAAAGTAGAGTCCAAGCAGGAGATTGCAAGTCGTCGGCCGGGTCGCCGTTTAAAATTAGAGGACTATTTTTTTTAGTTAAAAATATGCTGTAATCGAGCTGTCCTAAAATTTCCTCTAAATCATCAATTGACAAGTCGGTTGCCAATACTGCGGCAGTAATTGCACCTGCCGAAGTGCCGGCCAATTTTCGCCACTGGATGCCCAAATCGCTACAGCATCTGAGTGCTCCTAAAAACGCAACTCCGCGCACGCCGCCGCCTTCAAAAACCCCGTCGGCATAGATGTCACCGTTTTCGTCTGGAGGCGGAAATTTGCTGAGAATTGTTTGTTTTTCGGTGGCGGTGATTCTGACACCGGGTTCTTGCAAAATTTGCTGCGGATACCACTTACTCATGGGAAATACCTCGGCTAGATTTGAGATTTGAGATTTGAGATTTCTATCTATTGTTCTTGATCTTTGTCGGCATCCATTGCCTCTTTGACGTATTGTTGAACTTGCGATCGCACTTGTTCATATGCCACCGACGCGCACCAAGGTCGGAGAGATAAAATAGTTGTATCGGGAGTAATCTCGGCTACCAAACAAGTCGGGGGCGGATTCTCCAACACCAGCGGGTGAGAGTGGGCAATTTCTAATAACTCAGCTACAGTTGGACGGATCGGCCGATCGCCAATATCAATCTTCAAGTCTACTCGCCTCGTTCCCATTGCCGTTGTATTTTTCAGTGTACCGTTAAACAACTGATTGTTCGGGACAATAATTTTTATGCGATCGTCTGTCACGACGGTTGTGGAAAAAATCCCGATGCTGTCCACCACTCCTTTAACATCCGCAGCTTCAATCCCATCTCCGACTTCAAAGGGGCGCAAACTAATCAACATTACCCCAGCAGCAAAGTGCGACAAAGTATTTTGCCACGCCAAACCAATGGCCAAACCCGCGGCACCCACCACCGCCACCACACTGGTAGTTTGAATTCCCAACTGACTCAAAGCGGCGACTACTCCCACTACCAAAATCGTAATTTCAGCAGCTTGAACTAAGAATTTCCGCAGCGTGGCTTCGGTGCGACTCAGTGCTCGGCGAGTCACGCGGCCGGCAAAGTCGATCGCAAATCGCGTAATTAACAAAATGCCGATCGCCCACAGCAGTTGAGGTACAATTTTAAACCCCAATTCTACGAATTTTTTAGAGAATTCTTGGGCTAGTTCCAAGGCTTGTGTTCTTTCTGCATTTAGCTGGGAATAAAAGGTTTGGGCTATTGGTAAAAACGTCTGAATAACTGTCATATCAATTGGGAATTGGGAATTGGGAATTGGGAATTGGGAATTGGGAATTGGGCATTGGGCATTGGTAAACGCAGTCTTAGTCTTATCGCTCACTCCCAGAGTCCGACAGGGGTTGAAGACCCCTGTCTCATCGCTAAAGTCCTCTAAAAGAGGACTAAAGTCGATAATTTTCTCCTTCAAACTCTTGAGTCGGTTTTAACCGACTTTTGCTATGAGGCAGGGGTTTAAACCCCTGCCGGACTATTGTTAATAGTGTACTGCTACGCGGGGCAATCGGTGTTTAAAACTGCAGAGAATCTCCCAGGAAATAGTTCCTAAAGTCGCGGCCCAATCGTCTGCACTAATTTGATATTCCCCATCTTTGCCCAACAGCGTCACCACTTCCCCGACTTCTAAATCGGGAATATCAGTTACATCCAGCATTAACTGATCCATCGTCACGGCTCCCACTTGCCGCACGAATTGACCTCTAACTAAAACCTGCATTTTATTAGAAAGATTGCGCGGAATACCATCTGCATAGCCGATACCAATTACAGCAATCTGTGTCGGCCGCTGAGCTATAAATTGATAGCCATAACTGACGCCGGTTCCTGCTTCAATTGTTTTCACCTGGGTTACTCTAGCTTTTACCTGCATTGCGGGCTTCAAATTGGATCTCGACTGTAAGTGAGGTGCTGGATAAAGACCGTAGGTAGCTAAACCGACTCGCACTAAATCGTAGTGCAAATCCGGGTCAGCGAGGGCGGCAGCAGAGTTTGCCAAGTGCAGGCGAGGGGGGTTAATTCCTGCTATTTTAATTTGCTCGATCGCCTGTTGAAACCGCTGGTGCTGCTCTCTCATAACTGCGGGGTCGGGACTATCTGCTGTCGCCAAGTGAGAGTAAATGCTGGCTAATTTTAAATTGGGCAACCGCTTGACTAATTGCACAAATTCTGTAGCTTCCTGCCAGGGTGTACCCAAGCGAGACATTCCCGTATCTAACTTAGCGTGAACTGACAAAGATTGGTTAATGCCTGCGAGAACTTCTGAAAAAATTAGGGCTTGTTTGACAGTACAAATAGTGGGCTGCAAGTGCCAATGGGCGATCGCCTTTACCTGTTGGGCTGTATGCGTCGCCCCCAACAGCAAAATCGGCGCTTCTATCCCAGCTTCTCGCAATTCTATTCCTTCGGGAATTGTCGCCACTCCCAGCCAACTAGCACCTGCTTGCAATGCTGTTTGACTGACTGCAACAGCACCGTGTCCGTAAGCATCGGCTTTCACAACTGCCATCAGTTCTGTGTGGGTAGATAAGAGCTTTTTAAGCTGTTTTATATTGTGAGTTAAAGCTGCTAAATCGATTTCTACCCAAGCCCGCTGGCAAAGTCCCCCGTCACCGTCCCACAGCAACGTCTGACGGGATTGTTTTGTCGGTGATTCTGCGGTTGTTTGTTCCCCACTCCACATTGTCGATCGCTCCTACTTGCTTACACCATTAAAAACTGCTCTAAAAACTGCTAGGATATTTTACCCTAAGTTTGATTTTGACACTCCCCGGTCTGAAGACACGGGGATTCTTAAGGACAAACTTTGGGGGATGAATCCACCCAAAGTTTGATTCTTAAAGGGTTTGTCAGCAAGCCACTACCCACTCGCTCAACAATTGAGTCTATGGCTACATTTGATTTTCGGATGATATTGGCAGCACCATTTACATCTGCATTCAGTATTAATCCGCTCGCCGAACGGTACAAACCTCTTTTGATTCTTTTACCTGATGGTTGCCAATTGTCAGGTTTTTCACCAACTTTCACTGGCAGAAAATCTCGGTCTAAGAAATTAAAGTCGGCGACTCCCTCACGAGAGTCGCCGCTCTCCAAAACCGTGCTTGATAGTTTCCCATCACACGGCTC
>NZ_JAUBRA010000026.1:0-80036 GCF_036701555.1 Microcoleus sp. Pol10D4 | reverse complement strand
TTTGACCCTTTATGTCCTAGTTTGATTCCGGCGATGCCTTTGGTTTTAAATTGCTTTTTCCAATAACCAATAAAAAATTTACTTACACCTAATATTTTGCTGATTTCATGGTAGATATTACCTGAGAGCGCCATCCTTACAGCTATTGCTCGTTTGAGTTCTCTGGCATCGATATCGCTTTTAATGAAAGATTCTAATTGGGCTATTTCTTTTTCTCTATCTTTTTGTTGCAGTTGTAAGTTATTCATTTTTTATTGTCACAAGCAAGTATTGCATATAATTATATCATAGTCTTGATAATGATTTAGGATTGCTATATTAACTGCCAACTGCCAACAGTCAACAGTCAACAGTCAACAGTCAACAGTCAACAGTCAACAGTCTAATGACTAATGACTAATGACCATTTCCTTTGTGTTTTCGGTAGCCAGCGCTGATACTTCCTGGCAAATGGGAATCTCGATGACAAACTCTGCACCTTCCCCAGGCGTGGAAATACACTGCAATTTGCCTCGGTGTTTTTCAACTATAATCTGATAGCTGATTGACAGTCCCAAGCCTGTGCCTTTGCCAACGGGTTTAGTAGTAAAAAATGGATCGAACAACTTGCCAATAAGTTCTTGATTGATTCCCATCCCGTTGTCGGCAATGCGAATTGTTACTGTGTCTGAATTCGCACTGGTGCTAATCCGAATTCGGTTGTGGTGAGAATATATATCGTTTGAAGAATGAGTGCTGTTGTACTCTTCGAGGGCGTCGATCGCATTTCCTAAAAGATTCATAAATACTTGATTGAGCTGACCTACATAGCACTCGACTTTTGGAAAATTGCCGTATTCTTTGATAATCTCAATAGCAGGACGAAGTACATTAGCTTTGATCCGGTGCTGCAAAATTAGCAAAGTGCTTTCGATTCCTTCGTGAATGTCTACTCGCTTCATCTGCGATTCATCCAGTCTGGAAAAGTTGCGTAAGGATACAACTAAGTCGCGGATGCGATCGGCTCCTACTTTCATTGATTCCAAAATCTTCGTAAAGTCTTCCATTAAGTAATCAACTTCAATATCTTCGGCTGCTTCTAAAATTTCCGGGACGGGATTTGGGTATTTTTCCTGGTAAAGATGGAGCAAACCGAGCAAGTCTGTGGCGTATTGGCTGGCGTGGGTGATGTTGCCGTAGATGAAGTTAATGGGATTGTTAATTTCGTGGGCGACGCCGGCGACTAGCTGCCCGAGAGAAGAGATTTTTTCGGTTTGGATGAGTTGAGTTTGAGCTTGGTGCAACTCGCGGACAGCTTTTTCGAGTTCGGCTGCTTGCGATCGATACTGTCCCTCTGACTGCTTGAGTGCTTCCAAAACTTGTACTCGATCGCTAATATCCGTGTGAGTTCCCACCCATTCGCGAATGCAGCCGTCTGCTGCTAAAACTGGAACTCCGCGCACCCAGAAGTGTCTGTAGCTACCGTCTGCAGCCCGCAAACGGTGCTCGACTTCGTAGAGACTTTTGGCTTCTACTGCCCGCATCCAAGCTTGCGCCGTGATCGGTCGATCGTCTGGGTGAATTGCCGAAACCCAATTATCTGTAGCTTCCTCCAAACTTTGACCTGTATATGCCATCCAGTCGATCGGTGCGATCGGCTTTCCCTGGGCGTCTGTCATCCATACCAGTTGCGCGGTGGCCCTTGCCAGCGATCGGTATCTTTCCTCGCTCACACGCACAAATTCTTCGGCTTGTCGGCTGGCTGTCACGTCGCGCAAAATTGCTGTGAATATGATTTCGCCTGCCACTTCGAGTTTGGAAATAGAAGCTTCGGCGGGAAATTCCGTACCGTCTCGGCGGCGGGCGAAAATTTCTTTGCGGTTGCCCATTTTTCGGGCTTGTTTAACGCCGCCGCCGAAATTGCTGACGAGGAGACTATGATGCGTAGCAAAAGCTTCGGGCAACAGCAGGCTCAGGGATTGCCCGATCGTCTCAGCAGCCGTCCAGCCAAAAATCCGTTCTGCACCTTGGTTGAACAGGATAATTTTTTGGTTGGCATCGACAGAAATAATCGCATCGTCGGCAATTTCTACAATCCCGGCGAAACGAGCTTGAGACAGTTGCAGCGCCTGTTCAGCTTGTTTGCGATCGCTCATGTCGCGGGCGATCGTCGAAATGTATGTGAGTTTGTCGTCAGGTGCGGAGTGGGAGATGAGGACTTGGCTGACGGGAATTTCGAGTCCCGATCCTGACACGAAGGTTGTTTCTCCACTCCAAAAGCCCTCGGAAACAGCGGTGGCGATCGCTTGATTCAAATTGCTGCGGGCTGACGCTGGCGTGAATTCTGCAACTTGTCGCTTGGATATATCTTCGTTTTCGTCTATACCCACCATTTTTCTGCCTGCTTTGTTGATGTAAACGGCGCGTCCTTCTAGGTCGGCGATACCTACAAAATCCGGCGTTGCTTCCAGAATTGCTGCTAAACTTCTGTTGGCGATTTCGGCTTGTTTGCTTTCAGTAATATCCCGCGCGATGGTAACTATACCGCTAATATTTCCTAGTCCGTCCCGGTAAGCACTTTTTGTAGAAAGAAATGTCCTCAAATTTCCTTTAACTGGCAGGTCTTCTTCGATCGCTTCCGTTGTTCCCGCTGCCATAATTGGGCGATCGGTTTTCCTAATATTGCCCGCAATTTCCGGCGGAAATAAATCGCTGTCATCTCTGCCGATAATGTCGTCTACAGACTTGCCAATTATACTGGCTCCCGCAGCATTTAGCATTAGGTAACTGCCCTGAATATCCTTGACAAATAGGGCTGCAGGCGTACTGTTGATGACTGCCATTAACAGGTTGTAGTTTTTTTGAAGCGCCTGCTTTGTTGTTTGAGAGTCGAAAATTTGCTGTTGCAATTGCTCGTTGGTGATTTGCAGTTGGAGAGTCCGTTTCTCAACTTGAGTTTCTAAGTCTGATTTAGCTTTCCTCAGTGCCAGTTCCGCTCGATAGCGCTTCCGGTCTGCGGTGCAGAGATTTTTTGCATTCTGCCAAATCAGAACTGTAAAAATAATCACGTTCAATACGCTTAACAGCGATATCCCTACCTCCGGCGTGTAGGCTTGTAACCGCTCTCCCAATAGGATGAAATAACCGACTAAAGGCGGGATAATGATTGCCCGTGGCAACAAGCGCCTCGCCATGATGCCGCCCGCGCGATCGCTCGTCATTACTGCGATCAATCCTCGTTCTGGACTGGCAAATAAAATGCCGAAGCTCAGCAACATAAATGCTACCGAAGTGTGCAAAGCCATGCCTGTATTTTGGCCAATTTGGTAAAATAAAGCTTTGTCGTAGAAATAGCCTATCAAACCCGTAAATGCAATTAAAAATGCTGAACTGCTTAAGATTTGAATCCGCAGGTATTTAGGCCGGCTTTCTGACAGCAGCAGCAGCGCTGTTCCCAGCAATAAAAAAGCGCCCGCAGTATTCGGCGCCATGCGTCCTGGTGTTCCGGTGATTGTCAATGTGTAACTTTCTTTAAATAGCAGTTGGTCGATGCCTAAGTCTAAATTAAAGCTATATTGAACTAGGGTTAATAGGCTAATTAATATAATTAAAAATGAACATCCCCAAATTAAATATTTATGATTTTTTTGATACTTTCTTGCTGTGAATTTGGTGCGCCGGATCTGTTGGATGAATAGAGAAAAGCCGCCCAAAATAAAGCAGACCGCAGTATTGGCTTTCATCGTCACGAGTCCGGGCAGAATGCTTTTTAAGAATTGCAGATCGAATATCCAACCCAAAATGACTGTAAAGCCGATCGCCATTACTGCAATACTCGCTTTTTTGGAAAAAGACTCGACAGCAGCCATTCGGGTTGAGGGCGTTTGCAGTTGTTGTGCTCGTTCAAAAACTTCCAATTTCTCGATCCCTCTAATTATTGGGTTTCTACGTATTTAAGGTAACAATAAACACTCTAGTGATATTGTTGCCCGCTATACAAAGCTGCTTAAAATTTTCTCAAAGCTGCTAAGCATAAAATACAAATTATTTTATCTAACTTTAGATAGATAGTCAAATAAACGTTGAATGCTCTTATGTAGAAGGCATTCGACAGAAATGACTAATTTTTTTATGTGTAAATTTAAAAAAAATTTCTTGTTCCTTGTTCGTTGTCGCTTCGATTTCGGAAATTGGCGCCCGATTCATCGGCAAGACCGAGTGTTTTTACTCAGTACATCGAGGGATAATGGTAGCGGATGAATCACTCTGCAACAAGATCACTCGCATTGTAAACCGGGTGCTGCGGGTGTGGGAAATGCGATCGGCAAAAAAGTTACGCTAAACAGTTCTTTAAAAGACTTGACAATATACACTAAATTGCTTATTTTTTTACTAAAAAACTATTACTACAATCCTCAATCTTATACCAATTATTAAAAGTAGCAGAACCCGGTAAGGACACGGCATTGCCGTGTCCCTACAGACGGTCGCATACAATCGTGTTCGGTTTTGTTCATCAACTAATGACAACAGTCAACTGACAACAGTCAACTGACAACAGTCAACTGACAACAGTCAACAGTCAACAGTCAACAGTCAACAGTCAACAGTCAACAGTCAACTAACTCCCAAGTTTTGAAGTGCTTCCAAAGCTTCGGTTGCTGACGGGTAACGCTGGGGGAAAGCGTACAGCACCATCTGGTCTAAAACGCGAGCCAACTCCGGGGTGACACTTGCATTTTTCTGCCAGATGAGATTCCCTAAATTATCAACTCTGAGTTGTTTCGGGCGCATTCCTGTTAAGGCTTGAATCCCGATGATCCCGACAGCATAGATGTCGCTGCAAAATTTCGGCGAGCCGATGGCTTGTTCGGGAGGAATATAATCTTGCTGAGTCCCACCGCGAGATTTCGTTTGACCGATGCTGTTTTGTGAAGTGTTGATTTCTTTAACTGCTCCAAAGTCAATTAATACAATCTTGCCATCTGATGTCCGTCTGATTAAGTTTTGAGGGTGAACGTCGCGGTGAATTACATCTTGTTTGTGAACAAAAACAAGCACTTCCAAGATATCTTTCAACAAAGCGATAACCTGATGTTCTTCCCAGGGTTGACCTTCGATTATTTCTTGATACAGGGGTTGCCCTTCGATGAATTGATAGACTAAATAAAAATATCCATCTTCTTCAAAGCGAGCTAACAATTCTGGTATCCGATCGTGTTGACCCAATCGATATAAAACCCGCGTTTCTCGATCGAATAGGTGGCTGCTTCTCTCAGACTGGCTTTTCAGGCGCTTGACGAGACATAAAGGTCGATCGGGCAAATTTTCATCTTCAGCCAGATAGGTATCGCTGTACTCAGTGCTGACCAAATGTTCTCTGATTCGGTAACGCATCCGCAGCAGCTTTTGCAATATCGGATCGACAGAATTAGCTGGCTGTGTGCCTTTTTGTACAGATCTCATGATGCAGTCCCAAAGATTTGCTCCGACTACTCTTTCTTCTTGTCCAATAATTTCTGCTTGTCTCAGTACCTTGGTGAGATATTTCCACAAGTTGTAGCCGACATACCGCCCTAGGTAGCCCACTGTGTACCCGCGGGCGATCGGATCGTTTTGCTGAATTTCTTTGTACGTCAAACCCCCTAAAACGCCTCGAATTATAGACTGTTGCAACCGACTCAGGTGTTCTCCTGTTTGTTGGTATACGAAATTCTCTAAGAAATTAATGGCTTCTTCTAGTGTCATAGCTTCATGTGTTAAGTTACTTGTAGACGCTCTGCACATCTTTTTTGCTAAAATAGCCAATTGCCAGGGATGATGTATAGCTTTCCACTCACCAATTATCCAGTACCCATTGCGTTGCAATCTGGCAACAAAATACCCCTATATTTGTGTTATATATGATTTAACTTAACTTTAATATCTTGTCTCGTTCTCGAAATATATTTTTACAAATATGACTTTTATGACTTTAAGTTATAAAATTTATGAATTGACTTTATAAAAAGTTTGGGTTATTCTGAAAAATCAAAGTTTCAATCAGGGAGTAGATCTATGATGCTTTTAAAAATATAGCATTTATAACCGCCCCGCTTAATTGGGGAAAATACATCTGAAAGCGTTACTTGGTCGATCGCCAATGCAACGCCAGGAATTCCAACGCTATCTTAGGGTTTGTGGAAGATCTAACGCTGGCTCAACTTCCAAGCCGCAGTATATCCGTTCAGGAATTTTCATCATTTTTCATAGGTGTGTAGTGAGGGCGCAGAGTCTTCTTCAATGGAGATTAAGGACTAAACTCCTTACTACAAACAACGTCACCTTTCTGGAAATTTACAAATTTTTTAACTTATGTCAGGCATCAACACGAATCCTACCAATACCGATCGCCTTTTTTTCAGTCAACAGCCAAATGCTCTCGCCACATCAGCATTTTCAGTTAACAACGACTTGCTCAAGCGAGCGATCGCTCCATTCAATATTTCTAGTTATAGTGCTGAATCTAGCTTGACTAATCTCACAGCATCCAGCACCGATCAACAGACACAAACTGCGAATTTTTTTGTACCTAATGCCAGCCCGGCCTTCAGTCACTCTGTGAGCGATGCCGAACTCAAACCGCAGTCACAGTCAGCGATCGCAAACACAGATCCCCTAACGGGAACGAGATATCCCTCTCAGTTGAATTTCTCCGATTCAGATAACTATCTTTTTACAGCTCGTAATGTTGTTGGCATTCAGAACGGTAGCATCAGCTTAACTGAGTTCGTGGGGACAGGCGATCCCGATGATTTCTACCGATTCGATATCAACACTAATAGCAATTTTAGCCTGCGTCTCGACGGTTTGACGGCGGATGCTGACGTAGACCTAATTCAAGATAGAAACCGCAACGGTGTAGTTGATTTGGGTGAAACTATTGGCTATTCTCAAGAGAGTGCCACCATCCCGGATATGATTAATTTATCCAATCTGGCTCCAGGGACATACTATGTCCAAGTCTCTAGCTACTCAGGCTCTACCAATTACAACCTGACTATTTCTGCAACACCTGTGCCTGTATTGCCTGATATTCCTACACCTAACGGTGCTTTTAATCGCAATTACGGCTACGGTTTAGTGAATGCAAATGCAGCAGTTAGCCGCACCCTGAACCGCTCAACTCTCTTCCCTGATGTTCCTAATTTGGGCGAGAATAATTGGGGGCGAGACGCGATAAATGCGCCTGAAGTGTGGGAGCAGAACATTACAGGAAATGGGATTGTTGTAGCTGTCGTCGATACTGGTGTTGACTACTACCATCCCGACTTGGATAATAATATTTGGCAGAACACTGATGAAATTGCGGAAAATGGCATTGATGACGATCGCAACGGATTTATTGATGATATTCGGGGTTGGGATTTTCTGTATAACGACAACTACCCAATGGATCTGGATCTCAATGGTCACGGGACTCACATAGCAGGTGCGATCGCGGCGGAACGAAATGATTTTGGTATCACAGGAGTTGCGCCCAATGCTAAGATTATGCCTGTCAGAGTGTTAGACACCTTTGGCTACGCCGAGTGGAGTAATCTTGCTGCTGGAATCCGGTATGCTACTGATAATGGAGCAAATGTAATTAACGTCAGTATTGGAAATGAGTTTTACCCTTCCAACCTGGTGAATGACGCAATTGAGTATGCAAATAACAAAGGCTCTGTTGTGGTGATAGCAGCGGGAAATTCGGGTTTTAGCCAGCCTGATTATCCTGCTCGTAATGCCGATCGCAGGGGAATTGCCGTGGGCAGTATTGATATAAACGGCAGGATGGCTGACACCTCGAACCGTGCGGGTTCCACACCTTTGGAGTACGTAGTTGCTCCTGGAGTAGAAATCTATTCTACAACTCCCTATAGCGCCTATGACACCCTAAGTGGCACGTCTTTTGCAACGCCACACGTAGCGGGTGTAGCGGCTTTAGTTTTGAATGCTAATCCGACTTTAACTCCGGCTCAAGTAGAATACATTTTGACGACAACAGCTAATCGGAATGGGGTGACTGTATAGCATCCATCGGGTAAATGAGACAGGGGTTTAAACCCCTGTCGTGGCACTACTACAACTTGGGAAAAATGAATCCCCCCTGCTTAATTCTTAATCTTGCTCACATAGCCCCACAAACTGTAATCGCGACTCAGCCAACCCCGGAAAAAAGCCATCTGAGTCGGATCTTCTTGTACCCGTTTGTAGCGGTAAATAATCCGTTCGTTAATCATTTGCAACGCTGTATTTCTGTTATTTGCCCCTTTCAGCGCTTGCTTGGTGCGGGCATCAAAAACTCCCGTTTGCGGCAATCCTAATGCTTGCTGGAGAAAGGTAATAGAGTTATTAATACCGAAATTAACGGCGGTGTCAAACATGACGATCGCCAAAGCCGGCTGCATCGTGCCGGAGAGGCTCGAATCCCAGTAATATTTATAAATTTCTAGGAGCTCTGCTTCCGACATCTGCGTCACGTCGAGGGGCGGAAGCCCACGACTGTAGCGGTAGGCGTTGTATTCCGTTTGCAAGACGCCCCGATAAGTTCTGCCGCCCTTATCGGCAGGGTGATTGCTGAATCCGCCCTCAAAATATAGGGTGAAATAAAGAGCAGTTTGAAATAATTTTTGCGTAAAGCTGGCTGTCTGCTGCTGCTGTGCGAAAGTCTTTTGGGCAAAGGGTAAGGGGATTGCTAAGGTTAACAAGAGTATCCCCAGCAGGAGGTTTGGTTTCCACTTGATGTTAAGTTGGCGCTGTGTCGCTTGCTTGTCGCTCATAAATTCTCTGTGACGATCGCCCGTAGTTCCGCTAAAACTGCTACTCTGCAAAATAATATAGATTCAACCTTTAACTTGATAGCACAGATAGGCCGCAAAATGAATTCCGATTTTCGCAACCAATCCGAAACACCCCAATTTGAAGATGCTGCATCCCTGACAGTCGCTGCAGAAACCTATTACTCTCAAGGCAATTTAGCAGCAGCCGTCGCTGCTTGTCGCCGAGCTCTGGAATTGCAACCGGATTGGGCGGCGGCTTACGTGACAATGGGCAATGTGCAGCAAGCAAGCGGCCAAATTGAGGAAGCGATGCGGTTTTATTCCGAGGCGATCGCTCTGAATCCCGATTTTGCTGAGGCTTATGCTAATTTGGGCAGTATGCTCTACAAACAAGGGCATTTGGTGGAGGCGGTTGTCAATTACGAAAAGGCGATCGAACTTAAACCAAATTTGGCTGCTGCTTACTGGAATTTGGCAGGAGCACTGAAGCAGCAGGGGCAGAAGGAAGCAGCGGTAGCATACGAGCAAAAAGCTCTCGAACTCAATCCCCACCTTGCTCAGGTAGATTTTCACTTAAATTTAGGAGATAAATTAGCGCAGCAAGGGAAGTTAGATGAGGCGGTGGCTGCATGGAAGCAGGCGATCGCATTTAAACCCGATTTAGCCGAAGCATACTGTCAAATTGGCCGAGTTTTGCGCCACCATGGTCAATTTAAAGACGCAATACCGAACCTTCAAAAAGCCCTAGAAATTAAACCCGATTTTATTGCCGCTCACCAACATTTGTGCGACATCCTCAGAGATACTAGCGATTTAGCGGCCGCGCGGCAAGCCGTTCACAAATACAGCCAAATGTGTGCCGAAACCGATCCAATTATGACCGCGATTTACTTCGTCAGCACCTATCAAGTGTCGGGATTGAATCAAATTGCGATCGATCAATTTTTAGAGCTAGAGTCATACTTGCAGCACAACTTAGAAACCGCTAGCCCGGTGGAAATTAAATCGCTTTATGCAAACTTGTTATTCAGCACACCCTATTTGCGAGATGACTTGGCGGCCAACTCAAAACTTTACAGATTAATTGCCCAAAAGTATATCGACCAATGTATTAAACCTAATTTTTCTCAACCCGCAAATTACAGTTTCAAACCAACTGCCCCATCCAGCAAGTTAAAAATCGGCTTTTTGTCCAATCACTTCAGTCGCCATTCTGTAGGTTGGTGCAGCGCTGACATTATTCGCGAATTGTCCGACATCACACCGAATGTGTATTTGTACGCTTCAGAAAGAATTATTCCTGACGATCGCACTCAGCAATTTGAAAGTTTGGGCAAACTGACTTTTCCGACAACCTACCCCAACGGACTTGCCAATTCTGCCGAAATTATAGACCAAATTCAGCAAGATGAATTGGACATTTTAGTTGATTTAGATTCTCTCAGCGTACCCGTTAACGCTGACATTCTCTACCAAAAACCCGCACCAGTTTGTGTTTCTTGGCTCGGATTTGATGCGCCTTACATATCCCCAGAAAATTACTTTCTTACAGACTGGCACTCGCACCCAGCAGACAGGGAAAAATATTATGACGAGCAGCTAATTAGGATGCCGGATTCCTTTGTAGCGGTGTCCGGTTTTCAGAGATATGGAGTCGATCCGGTTGCATTGAGAAGGTCGCATCGGATCGGCTTGGATCAGATTGTTTACCTGTGCGTCGCTCCCGGCAGAAAATTCAATAGCGAGTTGGTAAAAGCACAAATTGCGATTCTCAAACAAGTGCCTAACAGTATTTTGATTCACAAAGCTTTAGGCGATGCTGCAGTGTTTGAGGCTGCATATCACCAAGCTTGCGAAGCTGAGAAAGTGAGCAAGCACCGAATTAAGTTTTTGCCGAGGTTTGCTACTGAGGAAGAACACAGAATTATCTATTTGCTGGCCGATGTGTTGTTAGATTCTTATCCTTACAACGGAGGAACTCACACTTTAGAGGCTTTGTGGTTTAATTTGCCTGTGGTGACTCGCACAGGAGAGCAATTTTTGTCGAGAATGGGTTATTCGTTTTTGCAGACTTTGGGAATTCAAACTGGCGTGGCTTTGTCTTGGTCGGAATATGTGGAAGTGGGTGTAAAATTAGGCAAAGATCGTGAATTGAGAAATGCAATTAAAGCACAGTTGGTGAAATCTAAAGATCCAGCCAATTTGTCGCCGCTGTGGAATGCGAAAAAGTTTGCTAGTGATATGTATGCGGTCTTGGAAAAATTATGTAAGATAGGATAAATGCTGGCTAGTGACTACTGACTAATGACTAATGACTAATGACTAATGACTACTGACTGATGACTACTGACTGATGACTACTGACTACTGACTAATGACTACTGACTGATGACTACTGACTAATGACTAATGACTGCTGACTAATGACTAATGACTAATGACTACTGACTACTGACTACTGACTACTGACTAATGACTTCAACACTTCCAACTATTAAGTTTTTAAAACAGCCGACTTCGGAAGCTTGGATAGAACAGGCGATCGCCCATTTGGATACAATCTTATTAGACCATTCTCACTGCGAGCGGAAAGCGGCGGGAGTAGCGTTAAATTTAATGTTTCGCTACCCAGCACGGGAAAAATTGGTGAGGATGCTAACGGCGATCGCCCGCGAAGAATTAGAGCATTTCGAGCAAGTCAACCAGCGGTTAGAACAGCGCGGCATTGCTTTAGGCCCTTTGGCTGCACCTCCCTATGGTGCTGGTTTGTCCGCCCAAATTCGCAAGCAGGAACCGGAGAGACTTTTGGATTCTTTGTTGGTTTCTGGTTTGATAGAAGCGCGCAGTCACGAACGGTTGGGGCTGCTGGGCGATCGCTGTCCCGACGCGGAATTAGCTAAGTTTTATCGCAGTTTGATGGCTTCGGAAGCGCGCCATTACGGTGTATATTGGATTTTGGCAACAACTTATTTCGATCGGGATATTGTGATGCAGAGGTTGGAGGAATTATCATTAGTAGAAAGCGAGTTGCTGGCAATTATTCATCCCGAACCGAGAATTCACAGTTAAAATTGAGGTGCATTTAAAGATTATTGTAAAATACAAAAAATAACTCATTTTACAGTTTCTCAAGTCAAAAAATAAATATACGTTGCAATAACCAATGAAAACCAAACATCTGGATTTTTTAATTCGTTCCTGGGAAACCCGCGATCGCGCTGAGGCGTTCTATTTAATTAGGGATGTTTTAGCAGAGTACGGTTTAAAATGCGAACCTCACGGGGCAGATCGAGATGTTTATGATGTAGAACTACATTATCATAATCAAGGTGGCGAATTTTGGGTAGTTGAACGGCAGGATAAAATAGTCGGTACGGCGGCTTACTATCCGATTGAGCGCGGAAATAATGCTGTGGAAATTCGCAAAATGTATATTTTGCCAGCAGCAAGGGGACAAGGTTTGGGGAAATTTTTACTGCAAGAATTGGAAAGTAAAATTATCGCTCGTGGCTTTGAGGAAATCTGGATTGAAACTGCTAGCATTCTCAAAGAAGCTGTAAAAATGTACGAAAATAGCGGATATCTACCGACAACTGGTGTGGAGACGCCAAGGTGCGATCGGGTTTACGTAAAATCTCTAGGTATAAAAAAGCATAATTACTAAAAATTACACGCTAAGTTTAATTTATTTTCTGTCGCAGAGGAATCTCGATCGCAAATTCGGAACCTTCTCCCACTACAGAATTGCAAGAAAGCTTGCCGCCGTGTTTTTCTACTATAATAGAGTGCGAAATCGCCAATCCTAAGCCAGTTCCTTTGCCAATGGGTTTAGTAGTGAAAAACGGGTCAAACAAGCGCCTTTGCACATCTTCGCTCATCCCAGGGCCACTGTCAGCTATCGATATGGCAACGCTGTTATTGTCGCTTACTTGGGTGCGAATCGTAATTGCGAGATTTTTGGCGGTGTGATCGGATTTCTTCATCTCCATTTCCAATGCGTCTAGCGCATTGCTCAATAAATTCATAAATACTTGATTTAACTGACCGGGATAACATTCAACTAAAGGCAAATTACCGTATTCTTTAATCACATTAATTGTCGGGTGATCGGTTTTATGTTTCAGCCGGTTTTGCAAAATCAGCAGTGTGCTTTCAATGCCTTCGTGAATGTCAACTTGTTTCTTTTCGGCTTCGTCAAGTCTTGAAAAAGTTCGCAGGCTCAAAACTATGTCGCGGATGCGATCGGCTCCGACTTTCATAGATGCTAAAATTTTCGGTAAATCTTCAACAAGATAATCAATTTCCAAATCTTCCCTTGCATCTACAATTCTTGCGCTAGGCTGCGGGTATTCTTTCTGGTAAAGTTGCAGCATTTTCAGCAAGTTTTGAGTGTACTCGCTGGTGTAGCTGAGATTGCCATAGATAAAATTAACCGGGTTGTTAATTTCGTGGGCCACACCTGCTACTAACTGGCCCAAACTAGACATTTTTTCACTTTGAATTAATTGAGTTTGGGTGCGTTGGAGTTCGCGCAAAGTTTCTTCTAGCTGTTGAGTTTGAGCTTGAGCTAGTCGGGCCGCTTTGCGGGTTTGGGTGTAAAGTTCAGCGTGGTCGATCGCGATCGCAATTTGAGCGACCACTGCTTGCATCAGTTCGACTTCCGATTGGCTCCAATTTCGCACGGACATAGCCTGATAGCAGGTAATCACCCCCATATCGCCGGAAGCAGTTTGAACTGGCAGCGACAGCACTGAGTTAATTTTTAATGCCTGGAAATTTTCGCGCGCTTCTGCATCTTCACAAGTGCTGACATCATCAATTCGCAGAATTTCTCGCCGCAAAATCTGCCGCCTGGGGACACTACATCGGTCATCTAAAGAATAAGTACCGAGCAAACTCGGCAAAGCTGCATTCTTCGCTTCGCAAACTATTTCCCAAGCCGGAGGATTGCTATTGGGGCGATACCAAATGAAGAGGCACCAATCTAGGTGCATCAGATTGCGAATTTCTTGAACGGCGGTTTCTAAAATTGTATCTAAATCTAAAGAATTGCGGATTTGGTTGGCAATTTGATTTAGCAGTAGTTCTCGCTGAGCTTGTTGTCTAAGCGCTTGTTCCGATCGCACTAAAGTTTCTTCTGCAAGTTTGCGATCCGTTAAATCTTGGATTACTGCTTGGATAATTTTTTCATTTCCCACCTCGATGATTGTCAACACGACTTCTGCAGGAAAATCTGTACCGTCTAAGCGCTGGTGAACCCAACCAAAACGGTGGTTTCCCCGCTCAAAGGCGATGGCTATCATTTCGTTAACCATGCTCAAAGAATCTCTGCCGTTGGGTTGAAAAGGAGGCGAGAGTTTGCCAGGGTTTTGGCCGTACAACTGTGGCGCTGCAGTGCAGCCGAATAGTTTTAGGGTGGCTGTGTTGGCATGGGTGATGGCATTGTCACATAACATAAAAACAGGCAAACTGGTTAATTCGTAGAGCGATCGAAATTTAGCTTCCGACTGCTGCAAGGCGGCTTCTGTTTTCTTGCGATCGGTAATGTCGGCAACCATTGCCAAAGCGCCCACATAGCCTCCTTCTTTGTCTGCCAAGGAATTAGTAGAAACCATCGCCCACAAGTCGCTGCCGTCTCGGCGACGGAACTTAAAATCGAGCTGTTCGCGAATTCCTTCACGGCGGCGTTCGAGGCTGATTTGTGCGATCGCGATACCTTCTGCATCCATGAAAGCAAATAGCGGCTGTCCGATCATTTCCTCTGAAGTGCAGCCGAGCATATTAGCCATTTTTTGGTTGACAAAAGTAGTTTTACCCTCCGTATCTATCATCCAAATTCCTTCATCTGCAGTCTCGACAATGCACCTGTATTTGTCCTCGCTTTCCATGAGCGCTTCTTCTGCTAATTGGCGAGCCGTAATGTTTTGAGTCATTAGCAATCCGCCGATAATTTCTTGCCGTTCGTTTCTGACTGGCAAAGCATAACCGAGGTAAACGCGATCGCTGTAAAAAAATTCTGTAACAACTGTTTTTCCTGCCAGTGCCGCCCGATAAGTTGGCTCGATATCAGCGCAAACATCTGGCTCGAATACTTCCCAGATTGTCTTGCCTTCCATCAACTCTTTGGAAAGCCCGACTGCTGCTAATTCTGTACCTTCTACCAGGGTGTAGCGCATTTCTCGATCGAACAACATCACCGCACCGTTAGGAAAGTTGCTTGCCATAGTGCGGTAAAGCTGTTCGCTTTTTTGCAGCGCAGCTTCTGCTTGTTTGCGATCGCTAATGTCAACTACAACTGCACCGATGCCGATCGCCTCGCCATCTTTGTCTAGCAAGGGAAAATAAGAGCCTGTCAGGTGTCGGACAAACCCAGGCTTTCTGGGATTGTCACCACTCATCTCGATATTAATTAAGGGTTGTTTCGTCCTCAAAATTTGTTCGTACAAAGGCTCTACAATCGGAGCGATATTCGGCAATATTTCCCGTACAGTATTGCCTATGTGTTCTTCAGGACTCAGGCAGTTTATTTCTGATAGAAATTGATTGATTTGCAGGTAGCGCAATTGCGAGTCCAAAATGCAAAGTCCCGCCGGCGCCTCCTTCAAAAAAGCATCAAATAGTGATTGTCTCTGTACTAATTCTTGTTCTAAAGCTTTGCAAATGCTGAGATCTGTTAAAGAGCCAACCATCCCCACAACTTCTCCCGTTTTGTCTTTCAATAGCGAAAGCATCAGGTGCGAGGAAATTTTTTCTCCAGATTTACTGCTTGTTATAACTTCTATTTCATGCTCGCCTTTTTCTTGTAGCGGCTTGATGACTTGCTCTAACAAAAATTCGTGCTGTTCGGGCGGGTAAATTAGAGAAATGTGCTGTCCGATAGCCTCAGTTTTTTCATAGCCGTATAACTTTTGACAGGCTTGATTCCAAATGGTGATCGAGCCGTCCATATCTGTAGAAATTACCGCCTCGTGCACTTGGTCGATAATGTGACTTTGGAGACGTAATTTTTCTTGAGTTTGTTCCAGTTCGGAGATTTTTTCTTCGAGTAGTTGCTGAGTTTTTTCCAGTTCCTCCGTCTGCTTTGTCAGCAATTTTTCCAGATGTGAATTGCCCTGCAAAAGCGCAGATTCCAGGGGAGCGCTATTTTGATCCCGATTATTAAAGATTTCTTCAGCGCTCAGCCAAATCGCGCACTCTCCCCCTGTTTCAATTGCCCGCTCGGAAACTCGCACGGGTACGAGATGGTTATTTTTATGTTTGTATGCTGCTTCGCACAGGTGCGTATGGCTATTTTTTACTTGACATTCTAAATATTTTTCTGGGGGCGCGCACTGCGTTTGCTGAATTTCCCAGTAGTTGAGGTGAAGAGTTTCTGCAACTGTGCGGCCGATAATACTTGCAAAAGCTGGATTTACGTCGAGAAAAGTCCCGTCCGTCCGGCACAATGCCAGCCCGATAGGGGACAGTTCTAACAATTGACAACGGGAGCGATCGCGCTTGGCTTTTCCTAACTGGCTTTGCATCTGACCTAGCTGGACTTGGGTTATTCAATTATATCTTTTTATCTTGTTTATTGCTGTGAGTTTTATCCTTCATTAAGAAAGAGAGAACAAGGAAGTTCGGCAACGAGCCGTCTACGGGATTTAACCAATGTAACGGATGGATTCTGAGGTTCGAGGTTGGAGGTTCGAGGGAAGTTTGGCAACGATCCCTGTACGGGATTTAACGGATGGATGTTGAGGAAAAAGACAGGAGGGGAAAACAAAAATGAGTAATAATCAACGGGGAGGAGGAAAGAGGGAATGAGAAGAAACCAGAAAAATCACAAAAGAAAAAGTACAAAACTGGTACAAAGACCATTAATTTATACATGGTATCTTCCCTTCTTCCTTCTTCCTTCTTCCTTCTTCCTTCTTCCTTCTTCCTTCTTCCTTCTATTAATCGCGGGCAATACCTTCGGATCGGGCAGCCAACTGCACTGCACCGGCGACTGCAATGGCAACTCTTTCGTCAAAAACAGACGGTATAATGTGTTCTTTGTCAAGCTGAGAAGGACTGACTAAAGAGGCGATCGCATAAGCTGCTTCCAAATACATACTGGGCGTAATCGTGGTTGCTTTGCAGTCCAAAGCGCCTCGAAATATCCCCGGAAATGCCAAAACATTGTTAATTTGATTCGGGTAATCGCTGCGTCCGGTTGCTATGATCGCCGCATCTTCCATAATTAATTCTGGCTGAATTTCAGGAATGGGATTTGCCATTGCAAAAACAATGGGATTCTCGGCCATGGAACGCACCATCGAACGGGTGAGAACGCCGGGGGCGCTGACGCCTAAAAATACATCGGCACCGGCGATCGCATCTTCCAAAGTACCGCTCGAAGGCACAGCAAATTCTAGTTTTTCTGGGTTCATATCCGTGCGGTCTTGGGAGAGAACGCCTTTCGAGTCGCACATGATGATGTTTTCCGCACCTGCTTTACGCAGCAAGCGGGCGATCGCAACTCCGGCCGCACCGGCTCCGTTAATCACGATACACACTTCTGCGATGGTTTTTTTGACGAGTTTCAAGGCATTAATTAATGCTGCCAAACTGACAATCGCAGTGCCGTGCTGGTCGTCGTGAAAAATGGGAATATCTAAGGTTTCCCGCAATCTTGCTTCGATTTCAAAGCAGCGGGGAGAAGAAATATCTTCGAGGTTAACGCCGCCAAAAACCGGGGCTATATTCTGCACTGTGCGAATAATTTCCTCGGTATCTTGGGTATTCAAACAGATAGGAAAGGCGTCAATACCTGCAAATTCTTTAAATAGCATGGCTTTGCCTTCCATGACTGGCAGTGCGGCGGCAGGGCCGAGGTTTCCCAGTCCCAAAACTGCGCTACCGTCGGTAACAATGGCAACAGTATTTTGTTTGATTGTGAGGTTATAAACTTGTTGCGGGTCATTGGCGATCGCAGTGCAGATGCGACCCACTCCGGGAGTGTATGCCATGGCCAAATCCGACTGGCGTTTGAGGGAAATTTTGCTAACTACGCTGATTTTTCCGCCGCGGTGCAAGTTGAAAGTGCGATCGTACACGTCGATCACTCTGATATCTGGCAGTCCTTTCACTGCTTGCACTATTTCTTCATTGTGCTCGATGCTGGAGGCATCGACGTTGATATCGCGAACGGTAGTGGCGCGGGTTTGCTCGATCAAGTCGATTTGGCCGAAGTTGCCACCGACAGATGCGATCGCACTGGTGACTCTTGCCAGCATTCCCGGCTGGTTCGGCAGAGCAACCCGAATTGTTAAACTAAAGCTGGGATTTGGTGTCAGTTTTACCATGATGCCTTGATTTCAGATTTGAGAATTTCAATCTTAGATTTTATCGCCAATGTTAGGCATAAAATTTAATAATTCAAATTTTCAACTGAAATTTTTAACAAATTCTATGAGCTTGTGGTATGATCGCTCTGCACTGTCAGGGGTGTGGCTGGAAAACTGCTCTTTTTTTGAGTAAAGCTTTGCTCTGTTTCTAGCTGGTAACTCTCCCACAAACACCCTATTTTCTGTCAATTTCCCAGCGAACCGCGAATATGAAGCGCGGGGGTAGAAACCGGGTTTCTGAGGTCAAGCTGCGGAACTCTTATCTATTTTTGAGAATATTTCTGCTTATTCTGAACATCACCAGATATTTCGCAAAAATCTATTTTCCAGCGATACCGCCGAATTCCTACTGCTGTCTTTTGAAGCTAGACACCCAGGAGAGTTGATGCGGCTTTTTGGTGGCCTTTATTGGGAATGTAAAAAGTAGATGCACGGCTGTTTGAGCCGGCAGGTAAAAATTTGAGCGACTGACAAGCGGGCCTTTGATATATATTTTGTCTGCTTGTTTAACACTTGCCAAGGATTGCGAGTGCAACCTTGCAAACGATCGAATTACCTACACGCTTTGCCCGATAATTCCAGGGACTGTAACTAACAGACAATCTACCCCGCGCCACCACGAGCACAGCTTGGGCCGAACCGTGTTGAGTTGCTGGTTGCTAACTGTCAATTTTACCGATCGGCCGCAGCATCGGCCCATATAATTGTAAAGAATTTGCAAGCCAGACAATCTGGGGGAACTTTTTCTAAGTCTTGCAGATCTACCGGTTGCTCTGCTTCGCTGCCGGGGGGAACTATGCACAGGGCAACTTGTCCGACTCCAGCCATGAGTTCGGCAACTCGCTCCAAAATACTGTCCATTTTTTTCATTAGTTGCTCTGCTGCATCGAGACTCGGCGCGATAATGAAAAAGGTTTTGACTCCATCGGGACAGGGGGCGAAGCCGAGGGTACAGTCTCGTAATAGTGCTTCGGTGGAGAGACTGAAACCGTTGTAGAAGCGATCGATTACTGCTTGATAAAAGGCGATTGTCAGAGAGCGATCGCCAAAAATTGGTTGAGATAACATAACTACTTCCTTTCGTAGGATTTTCGGGTGCATTGAAAAAATTTTAACATACCTTAATGTAAGCGATTTAACTAAATGATCTAGCGATCGAGATCATGGACTTGATGTGACATTTTTTAATTTGTGTAGCGATCGCAACTGTGATAAAATGTACTCTGTGCTATCACGGCTAATGATTTTGATCGCATCCGCAGCTCAAAGCTAAGTACAAAATTTCCTACTAGGTGAGGAGAGGGGGATAGGCCCAGAGGGAGAGAACCAGAGGGAAATTACCTAAGTAGTAAGAGTATTATTGCCACAAAGTGCTTAATCTAGAGTTTAAAATAAACATCCAATCAAAATATTCAAGATGAACTCGATCGTCCAACAGTTAAAAGCAAAATTTGAAAAAGCATTCACCGCTGGATTCGGCGAAAGTTATGCAGGTGCAGATCCGATGCTAGCCGCCGCCAGCAATCCCAACTTTGGGGACTTTCAGTGCAACGCGGCGATGAGTTTGGGGAAAA
Organism: Microcoleus sp. Pol10D4; assembly: GCF_036701555.1. NCBI lineage: Bacteria > Bacillati > Cyanobacteriota > Cyanophyceae > Oscillatoriales > Microcoleaceae > Microcoleus > Microcoleus sp. Pol10D4. The sequence goes on along the minus strand of NZ_JAUBRA010000026.1, from coordinate 60,308 downwards.
AGTTAGGAAAGCCGCCACGGGCGATCGCCTCGACAATCATCGAAAACCTAGATATTAGTGACATCTGCGAAACCCCAGAAATCGCCGGGCCCGGTTTTATCAATTTGAAGCTGAAACCGGCTTATTTGGAAGCGCAAATTAGTGAGATCGCCGCCGACTCGCGTTTGGGGATTGAACCGGCGAAAACGCCTCAAACAATCGCGATCGACTTTTCGAGTCCGAATATAGCCAAAGAAATGCACGTCGGACATTTGCGATCGACAATCATCGGAGATGCGATCGCCCGCACCCTCGAATTTCAAGGCCACGACGTACTCAGAATCAACCACATCGGCGACTGGGGCACCCAATTCGGAATGCTGATCGCATACTTGCGCGAAGTTCACCCCGAAGCCCTCACAACCGCTGACGCCCTAGACTTAGGAGATTTAGTCGCATTTTACCGCCAAGCAAAACAGCGCTTTGACACAGACGAAACCTTCAAAGAAACCGCCCGCCAAGAAGTAGTAAAACTGCAAGCAGGCGCCGAAGACACCCGCCGCGCTTGGAAATTGCTGTGCGATCAATCTCGCCGCGAATTTCAAGTAATATACGACTTGCTCGATATCAAATTAACCGAACGCGGCGAATCGTTTTACAATCCTCTATTGCCCGCTGTAGTCGAAGATTTAACAAATCTAGGTTTGCTAGTTGAAAGTGACGGCGCGAAATGCGTTTTTGTAGAGGGTTTCACCAACAAAGAAGGCGAACCACTGCCGCTAATCGTCCAGAAAACCGACGGTGGCTACAATTACGCCACAACTGATTTAGCAGCAGTGCGCTACCGGATACAAAAAGACAATGCAAAGCGCTTAATTTATGTTACAGATTCGGGACAAGCAAACCATTTTGCCCAAGTATTTGCAGTAGCCAGAAAAGCCGGTTGGATTCCTGATGATGTCGAAATTGTCCACGTCCCCTTCGGTTTGGTATTGGGAGAAGACGGCAAAAGAGCCAAAACTCGTTCTGGGGATACAGTACGATTGCGAGATTTGCTCGATGAAGCGATCGTCCGGGCCACCAAAGATTTGGAAGACAGATTAGTCACAGAAGAAAGACAGGAAACGAAAGAGTTTATAGCTAACGTAGGTCGCGTAGTTGGTTTGAGTGCAGTTAAGTATGCAGATTTGAGTCAAAACCGCGCCAGCAACTATGTATTTAGTTACGACAAAATGCTCGCATTGCAGGGAAATACGGCTCCTTATATGCTATATGCTTACGCGCGCGTGCAGGGAATTCGCCGCAAAGGTGAGATTGATTTCGAGAATTTAGATGCTGGTGCGAAAGTAATCTTGCAGTCTGATGCAGAGTTAGTTTTAGCCAAACATTTATTGCAGTTTAGTGAAGTGATAAATGCGGTTGAGGGCGATTTATTGCCGAATAGAATTTGTCAGTATTTGTTTGAATTGAGTCAAAAGTACAATCAATTTTTTGAGCAATGTCCGGTTTTGAAAGCTGAGGAACCGTTGCGGACTTCGCGGTTGATTTTGTGCGATTTGACTGCAAGAACTTTGAAATTAGGTTTGGAGTTGTTGGGGATTCAGGTATTGGAGAGGATGTGATATAAAGTTTGTAGCTGTAGCGTGCGTGAGAGCGATAAATATTTGAATCTAGATGAGGAGACTATTTACACTCACGGACCGCCCAAAGTCTTGAACTATACCTATGCAAGCGGAAATAAGATAATTTTAACCGCTGCTCAACGGTGATAGAAGCTGATGAAAGAGGATCGGATAGGGCGAGAATATCTTCCTAAGTTCCTTCTAGTTCTAACAGTTGTGAGGTCATTGCTTTTACTTTTTTTGAGATTGGGATTTAGTTAATTGTAGCGCCTTTCTACAATCGAGGATTTACCGCTTTTTGTTAACAACCAAGCTCTCCAGGATGCCTTTAAACATTGTTACCACAATTTGGCGATCGTTATCTCTCACAAATATATCGTAATTGGGGCTTGAGTTAATTTCAATCAACCAATATGCTCCGTTTTTATCTAGCGCGATGTCAAGCCCAGCATAATTAATCGCAATTTCAGCAAAAACAGGTTTAACAAAATCTTCAATCTCAGACATGAGATTGGGATTAATTATATGTTTGGCTTTTGCACCTTCCCAGTGCAGCGGGCTTAAATTGCCCGCAAATTTAGCCTGAGATTTGTCCTTATCGTACAGCAAAACTAGCTTTTCTTTACAGAATACAGCCCGATATTCGTGGGCAATTTCGATATATTCTTGAGCTAGCGCCACATGGTCATAATCTTTGCTGTTGACGTTAAATATAATTTCTAGGGCTTCTTTAATTTGCTCTATAGTTTCACATAAAAAAACATTGTTGCCACCAGCACCGCGATTTCTTTTGAGAATCACCGGTAAAGCGAATTTTTTGTTTACTTCTAAAACTATTGATTCAATATCTGGGAAAGTCAAATACTTTTTATACTTATCCTCGCCGTGAGGCGAGACAAAACCGAGAGTTCTGGGAGTATTTATTTTGCCGTTTAATAGTTGATAGGTATATTCTTTGTCTTCAAAAATTTCTGCTACTGACGCGCTGTTAAATGGCGTCATGTAATTGACAAAATAATATTCTTCGCCGCCCTGTTTGAGTCTAATCAAGTTTTGGGAAGGATGCAGGATTTCGTAAGGGATATTTAATTCCTCACAAGCTGCCAGCAGGATTTCAATATTGGTTAGCATAAAATGTAACTTAATTAGAAATTAATTTTAAAGATTTGAGATTAGAGAATCGCTTCCCAATCTCAAACCTAAAATTCGTTAGCGCAGCCCTCGAAGAGGATCGCACTTCTATCCAAACAATCGCTGCTGCCCGTTTGCCGCATCTTTCCCGGCATAAATCTCGCGCGTTCCCTTGGGAATGTAAATCCAATCGAATTCTTGCAAGCGGTTTGTTAAATTGGAAATGCTCACTCCCAATTCATCTCTCATTTTGTATAAATGCGACCACTTAGTTAAATCGCGTCCCTGTCTTTTTTCCTCCAAAATACACCGAGGCATCAACAAACAGCTTGCAAAATATTGCGCTTGCCATTCGATCGACAAAACCTTATTATCCGCACTCGCACCCCGACAAACAAACGGTTCCTCGACATCAGACGCCGTTTGTCCTTGATTACCTAAGTTTAATTCCAACTGTTCCACAGTGCCGTCTGCTTCGTCTTGATTGACGTGTAGCACCCAGTGGCCGATTTCGTGGGCGATCGTCGATTCGATGAAGCCTGGGGGTTTTTCCAGAATCTGTTCGTTGATTTCGATTAACCGCTGCTGCGGCAAAATCCTCGCCGCGATCGCACCCTCTTCATCCGGCTCAATGCACTCCCAAACTACGCCCAAATCCAGAAAATCAGCAACCGTTGTCGCATCAAAAGGCCATCTCGGAGCAAAATTTTGCGTTTTCTGCATCTGCATTAAGATGTCATTTGCCAAACGCTCGATCGTTTCTTTGGGATAGAAGCAATACGGTTTAAAAATACTCACTATGAGGGGCCTCTCTTACGCTTCAAAAGATTGTTTGAGCCAATCTGGATTTTCTTGCATCCGGCGGAAAAGAGCCTGCATTTCCTTTGGATTCTGCTTCAGCAGCGCTTCGTACTGCTGCGGCAGTCTCCCGGCCAAGAAAATCAATTCCTCTTCGTTTATGTCTAGATTTCGCGCTAATGCTCGGATTACCTCCTCTTTTGGCGCATAATCCGCTCGATCGTTCTCCAACTTCGACAAATAAGTAAAGTCCACACTTAGCATAGCTGCTAGCTCACGTTGTGAGTAAGCTTTGTCCTTGCGAGCTTGACGGATCAGTCTTCCAAATGTTTGTTCCACGGTTTTTCGCCTCCTGACAAGCATTCTAGCCTGTTTTGATGAAAAGTTCAACAAAATACTTGACGGGAAAATCAACCCACGCTACCATGAGGTTAGTTGACGGTTTAATCAACCAGTTAACCCGGACTGGTAGGGTTAAGGGTGCAAATTAGCCTAGCTAACACGCTACATATAGCGTCGTCAACTTCAGAGGAGTGAGAAGCGCTGGGCGTCAAAACGCTTGTACGCAGCAAATAAGGAGGAGCAGATCGCAAATGCTGAGAACCTGGACAGACACGCATTACAAGCTCGAAGACGATGACTGGCTATACATCGCCACCCACGAAGAACAAAGCTCAGCCTCACTGGTTTGTCCCGGCTACGCGCGGGATGGCGAAGGCTTCAGCATCCACTTCACCCCAGCGCACTTAGAAACGTTAGAGCATTTGCTCGCCGCGCTGCGGATTATTAAAGCTCAACAAGAGGCGATGCTTGAGTATACCTATCCCGAACCAAAAGCAACAACACATCTGATTAGGTAATGGAAGGAAGAAGGAAGAAGGAAGAAGGAAGAGGGAAGAAAAATAATTCGATTGTTGTGAGTTCCCAATTCCCAATTACCGATTCCTAATTGTCAGAACATAAATCAATAACTAAGGAAAAACGAACAATGACTACTAAAACACAAGAAAGACCTACATTTTCAGTATTTGGTGCCAAACCGAGCAATGCTTTGCTAGTACCGGAAATCCCGATCGCAGTCCGTAACAATTGCCAAAGTGGCCAATGGGCGATCGGCGATACAGACTACGGTTCCAAGTGTTCCATGACAATCCTCAAATTCTCCAAATTCTTCGGTTCCCTCGGTCAAACTTCGCACACATTGTGGGGTCAACTGTGGTTTGTCGCAGAAAGTGGCGAATTGCCGCAAGGAGTTGTCATGGTGACATACATCAAAAACCGCAGCTTGAACGATTTTAACCGCTTAGTAGCATCAGTTCAATCTCGCGGTGTAGAACCTGCAACCGGAATTTTTGTCCCCGAATTTGTCAAGCATTCCGGCCAGAAACCAGACGAAAGCGGAGTAGTAAAACCGATTAACTACTACAGCTTGAAATGGTCTTGGAACGAGCGGAAAGATTGGGCGGTTATCGACCAAGCCGCAGCAGTTTTGTCAGATTCTAGCAATCAATCGCGGATGATTGACTTAGAAGGAACAAAAGCTATGGTGTGTTTAGATAACCTGCCGGCGCAGCAAGTAGCCTGCTTGATGGCTGCTCACGCTGGCGGTGAAAGCGATGCTATGGCTTTGAATTCCAACGGCAGTATGTCGCTACCGCCAGCCGAAGAGCAATTAACTGCTGACTTGTTCTAATTTTGTTGTAAAGGCGCGATTTAATCGCGCCTTTACCATAACTGTTACAACAAAGTGAAATGAAGAAATTAACTAAGCTGAAAACCAAACCAAACCTGCAAGAAAGTCGTTTGAAAGAGAATCTTGAGCTGCTCGACCAAATTCGGACAAATGCAGTTAACGACATCGAAAGTCTCACAGAAGATTTCCAGCACATGACTTTAGTTGCCGAATCAGTGCAGCGGAATTACCGAGCTTTGTTAGCCGAAAATCAATTGCTAAAAGGCGCACTTTTGAGTATAATTGATGAGTGCGGCTGCTGGGAAGGAAATCGGTGCGATCGCTGCTGGAAACTTCTCAACACTCTAGCCAGCGCCAATCCCGAAGAAAAACCCGACGCAGCCAGAAAATACCAAGCCATTCTCAGCCAACTCCGCAACTTAGAATAACTGAAAACCTTTCAGTCACAAGTGTCTAAAAATTATAATCAGGAGAAGCAAACATTATGACAATAGCAACTGCCAAGGATAGCAAAGCCAAAATTTTGCAAAACTTTCAGCAGATTTTAGCCGCTCACAACAAGATCGAATCCAAAGTAGAAACAAAAGAACAGTCAGCCGAAAAAGCTAAAAACAAACAAGTCCTCGAACTCGCCTCCACCTACACAATTGACAGCATCGTCAAAGGCTTGGCAGACTTGCAATTAGATTTCGGCAGCATCACCAGCGGACTTTCCGAAAAACTGAAGGCGGAATCTTCAAAATTAGACGAATTAAAACGCGCGATCGAAATTGAAGCCCAACAATTGCAAGAGTTGCAGCAAATCAGAGTTGTAGCAGACGCCCTCCACATTTTAACTCAAGAGCACCGAGAAAAATTGACTCTGCTCGAACAAAACAGCGCCAACCAGCGCGAAATTATCGAAAAAGACACGACCCAAAAACGCAAAGTTTGGGAAAAAGAACAGCAAGCTTTTGACATAGCAATTCAAGAACAGATTGCACTAACAACAAAAGAACGCCAGCGGGAAACAGCAGATTATCACTACGAATTAGAACGCACCCGCAAAGTCGAAACTGACGAATACGAAGAAACAAAACGCAAACTAGAACGGGAATTGCAACAATCTACTCGCGAAAAAGAGAAAAACTGGGTGGAACGGGAAAAAGTCCTCAGCGACAATCAAGCGGAGTTTGAAGAGAATCACAGAAAAGCCGCCGGATTTGAAGAAGAACTCAAACAGGCTTATGTCAAAGCCAAAGAAGAAGCAATTCAAGAAGTTTCCCGCGAAGCTAAAGTCAAGGCAGATTTAGTGGATAAAGAATGGGAAGGAAGCAAGCAAGGATATGAATTGAAAGCGCAATCTTTGCAGCAGACTATTGAGCGACAAACCGAACAAATTGCCGAAATTTCCGCGCAACTGCAAGCCACCATGAAGCAAGCGCAAGATTTGGCCATGAAAGCTTTTGCCAGCAAAGCTTAAAACCCAGTAAGGTGTGCAGTGCCCACCTTACGAAAAAATGACAGAAATTTTCCCAACTATTAAGAAATGAAAAGTCATGAACAAAAAAGTTAGCGACAAAAGCACCAAGGCTGAAATCTTAGAAGCGTACAAGGAAGCAGCGCAAGAAAAAGCGCAGTTGGAATCGCAAATCCAACAGCTAAACGCTTCCCAAAAGCAAAAAACAGCCCCAGAAAAACCTATTGTGGATGCACAAAAACCAATGGCTTTAACTCAAAATCCACAAAAAATGCAGTCCACAATTGATAATTTGATTTTGCTGCAATTTGGCTTTGGCGGTGCTGTCAGTGAGTTGTCGGAGAAATTAACTTCGGAAGCTGCTAAACTCGAAGAATTGCGGCGCACTGTGGGTGAGGAAATTCAACAACTGCAAGAGTTGCACAGTTTAGAAGATGTTGCAGAAGATACGCTGGACAATTTAATTCAACAGTACGAAGAAAGCGCGAAAACTTTTGCTGGCGAACTCAGCGAACAGCGCGAAGCTGTTGAACAGGAATTGTTGGAACGCCGGCAAGCTTGGGAAAAAGAGCAGGAACTGCAAAAGTTGGCAGTTAGAGAACGCAATGAGCATCATCAAAAAGCTCGCGATCGGGATGAAGAGTTGTATGATTATGATTTGAATCTTCAGCGAAATCTGGACATAGAAGAATACCAACAGCGCCAGAAAAGGCTGTATCAAGAAATCGAAGAGTTTCAGCAAGAACAGGAGAAACAGTGGGCGGAACGCGAAAAATCTATTTCGGAACGGGAAAAACTTTATGCTGAGGTTAAAGCTAAGGTAGAAGCTTTCCCGAAAGAACTGGAAGCTAATATCAAGAACGGGAAAGATAACGGCCGCAATATTGGCAATTATCAAGCTAAAGTTAAGGCGGATTTGTCTGCTAAAGATATCGAAGGGCAAAAGCAAAATTATGAACTGCAAATTCAAGGGATGTTGCAGACAATTCAAAATCAAGATGCGCGCATTGCTAGTTTGTCGAAACAACTGGATTCTGCTTTGAAACAGGTTCAAGATTTGGCGGTGAAGGCGATTGAGGGAGCATCGAATTTGAGTTCTTTGCAAGCAGTCAGGGAAATTGCGATCGAACAAGCGAAGACTCAGCAGAAAAATAAGTAATCCGTAGCAGTTTTACGTTTAATTAGGTTGACCTAATTAAACGTAAAACGCGATCGCTGTTAGAGCCGCGACTTCTTTAATAAGTCGCGGCTCTGCGTATTCTGTTTTTTAGGTGGGTTTGCTTAATTAGCTGCGATTAAGGATTAAGACTTTTCGCTTGCAGTAGATTTAGGAAACTTGCACTTTACCTCAACTTCTAAGTTGCTTTCTGCTGAACCTTCAGTAATGTAGGGGATGCCGGCTTTTCCACCCATTTTGATAGCAAATTTAAGTGTTACCTCTTCAACCTCAGCCGCACCGAAATCTTTAAAAGCCGTCACAGCATACATAGCATAATTGCGAATTAGCAGGCGAGCTTGCTGCATCCGATTAAGTGCATCGCTTCGCACGTCTCTCTCCTCATCATAAGGACTATCCTCCTGTGAGGTTGCAGCTTGGTCAATTACGACTTCGTACACTTCACCCTTTTCTTCAAAAGCGAAACGCTCTAATTCGGACATAATGTTACCTTTTGTTAAGTTTATGTAGATTTTGCTTAAAGATGGAGCTTGCTTCCGGAAAGTTTAGTTATTATAGCGTCTAAAGGAAAACAGCGGTTCAGGGTGCGTGTCAACTAAGCCAGTATTTTTAAATCCAGGTTGAACTAAATGGCTCGTTACGCGCTTGTTATCGGCATTACTCAATATCAAAGCTCCCACCTCAAACCCCTCCCGAAAGCGGCTACAGATGCTGAAAATGTCGCGCGGGTATTAGAGCAATATGGCAACTATACTGTTACTAGACTGCCAGATCGCTGGAACGCTGAGACCCAGCGTTTTGAAGTAGCACAGCAAAAAAGTGTTTCTGCTGATGACGTATGTAAAGCTCTGAAAACTTTGCTCTTGGAACGAGGTACGAAAAGTGATGTACTCATTTATTTTGCCGGTCACGGTCTGACTTTGTGTGATGCCTTGGGAGACCTAAAAGGAGCATTGGCTACTTCCGACTGTCAGGTGGAAATAGTGGGAAAAGAGGTGGTCGATTATAAACGTGGAATTGCTTTGTCAAGCCTCAATCAGCTAATTAAGAAGTCGGATCTGAGCAGTTTGGTAATGTTGTTGGACTGCTGTCATAGTGGGTATTTTCTGGAAAGTCAGCTAGTACAGCAAACTTTAACGGCTTTTAGTACGCAAAGGGATTATTATTTAATTGCAGCTTGCCGGAGTTTTGAGACTGTAAAAGCTTTGGCTGGGGAAGCGCACGCCATTTTTACAGGAGCTTTGCTGAAGGGTTTGGCATCGGAAAATGCTAGTAGAAATGGGCAGGTCAGTGGCGATCGCCTATTTGATTATATCAGCAATGAACTTAAGGGCACTCAGTGGGGTCAAGAACCGATTCGCATGGGCTGGGGTCGCTGCATTACTCTGGTAACGTATCCGCAACTAGAGACTTCGGCTACTGAAATTACTTTCGATCGCCAAAATCCGTATCTGGGACTTTCAGCTTTTGGAGCTGAACAAGAGAAGTATTTTTGTGGGCGGGATGAAGCAGTTCGGACGCTGATTACTCACCTGACAAATAGCCGTTTTCTATCTGTTATCGGCTACTCTGGTTCGGGCAAATCTTCTTTAATAAAAGCGGGATTGCTGCCAGACTTAAGTCGGGATAGAATTCCTGGTAGCAGTCAGTGGCCGGTTGAATCTTTTACTCCTGGTAAGCACCCCCTCGGAAAACTGGTGGATATTCTAGCTCGACATCGAGAGCAGAATCAGCTTTTTGTAATTTTTATAGATCAGTTTGAGGAGGTATTTACTCTCTGTGAAGATGAAGCCGAGCGACAGGGTTTTATCCGCCTGATCGCACAGGAGATGAAGGATACTGAGCGAAAGAGTCGGATGATTATTGCACTTCGTGGAGATTTTTTAATTCGCTGCGCTAATTATCCAGACGTTTTAAATTTGATTAATCACATTCCGACTACAACTTATATTGTCAAGTCGCTAGGGATTGAAGAGTTGCCAGAGGCGATCGAGACACCGGCAGAACTGCACGGGGTCAAATTTGAGCGAGGGTTAGTATCCCAAATTGCCCAAGATGTGGCCGGTCAACCGGGAGCATTACCGTTATTACAATACGCTTTGAAAGAGTTGTGGCGAGTCTGCATAGAAAAACCAGAATCACCAGAGCCCTTACTGACAAAAAAAGGCTATGAAGAAATTGGCGGTGTTCAAGGGGCTTTGGAAAATCGAGCTAATGTGATCTACCAAAGTCTTAGTGATGGCGATCGCATTTTTGTACGCAAGCTGTTTATGGAATTGGTGCAGTTGGGTGAGGATACGGAGGTAACGCGCCGACGGGTTGATTGGGATAGGCTGAGGGCGATCGCGGATTCTCCTGAGCAGTTAGAGCGGGTAATTGGGCTGTTGGCTGGGTCGCAGCAGCGTTTAATTATTGTGGATGAAAACACGGTGGAAGTGGCTCACGAAGCTCTGTTGTGTCGCTGGAAGTTACTGAGTGATTGGATTGAAGAGAATCAGGAGAATATTCGGATTAGTCGGCGCTTAGAGGTAAATTGTCGGGAGTGGGAAGAAACTTATCGCAAGTCAGATGATGCGCTGTTGACGGGTGCGCGATTGGCGGAGGTTGAGGAGTGGGAGAAGAGGGTACAGCGGAATTTGACTGAGGATGAGAGGGAGTTTTTGCGGAAGAGTGTGGGTAGGCGCGATCGGGCAATTCAAGCTGAATTAGAGCAACAGCGGCAACTGCGAGAACTTGCTGAAGCAAAAGCTTTAGCTGAAGCAGAAAAAGCTGAAGAGGAAAGAGCTAAAACTATAGCTCAGATGGAGAGGGCTATAGCAGCAGAAGATCAAGCTAAGGCAGAAGCGGCAAGGGTTGGAGAGGCGGAAGCTAGAGTTAAAGCTGAAAAACGAGGAAAGTGGATGGCGATCGCATCTGGTATCCTTCTAACTTTTACGCTTGGTTTGGGATTACTAACCAATGTACTTGCAAGTCAGAAGAGAGAACAGGAAGTAAGCAAGGTGAGCATTTTAATTGGCAAAGCTCAAGAGCTTTTAGAAAGAAATCTTCAGCTTGACGCATTGAAAGCAAGTGTGGAAGCGCTAAAGGAAATGAAAAAGCAAGGGAGAGAAAACCCAGAGCAATTACAAAAAATTCAGTCAGTTATATTCAATGTACAGGAGCGCAATCAATTAAAAGCGCATCCGCGAGGAGTATATGGCGTTAGTTTTAGTCCTGACGGGACAATGATTGCTTCTGGTGGAGTAGATAAAAGAATCATTATATGGAACCAAGCCGGAAAAAGGCTTTTTTCTCCAACTGAAGAACACAATAAACCAATTTGGAGTGTAAGATTTAGTCCTGATAGTCAATTTATCGCATCAGCAAGTGTAGACCATACAATAAAAATTTGGAGTAAGAAAGGAAAACTTATACAGACCCTAAAAGGTCATAAAGGTAATGTTTATGATGTAAGCTTTAGTAAAAACAGTGAGAAAATTTACTCTTCCAGTCAAGATGGAAGTATAATAATATGGGATGTCAAGACTGGTAGGTCTATGGAAAATTTCACTACTCCAAATTCTTTAAATAAGAGTGAATACAAGATTATGGGTTTGGATTTAGAACCATTAAAAAATTCTGTGCTTGTCTATACAGGCAATAAAGATTATGAACTCAGCCTATGGAATATGAAAACCAAAAGCAAGGAAGGCATCAAAAATATAGGAAATACTCAATCACTGGTGAGGTCAGTCAGATTTAATGAAAAGGGAAACATGATTGTATCTTGTGAAAACAATAACGACAACGGAACAATAAAAATATGGGATCTAACAGGAAAGTTAATAGGTCTTATCAATAGCCCTAAAGATACAATCCTGTATGCAGAATTTAGTTATGATAGTAAATACATTGCTTCGGCTAGTAGTGTTGATAACACTATCAAAATTTGGAAGGTAGACGAGGTATTAAATAAATGGAAAAATAGTAAAATAGGACTCGCGCGACCATCAACTATTTTGGCGGGACATACTGAAACAGTCAACCGAGTAAGCTTTAATCCCCGAAATTCTCAATCAATTGCTTCTGCCAGTGATGACGGAACAGTTATAATCTGGGAAATATTCGGAAATAAAATAGAACTTAACAAGAAGTATAAGCTAGATGAATTGCTAACAAAAAGTTGCAACTTTTTGTCTGAATACTCAAATATTTGTTACAATTTAAAGTAATCGAAAACGATAATTAAGTATGACAAGCCCCAGTTGTGAAGAAAACCCCGATCAACCAAAGTGCGTTAGAGAAAGGATGCTAAAAAAATTAACAAAAATTAATGGCTCGCTCAGTCAATCAATTATTGAAATAGAGACGGACACTCGACTTTGGGAAAACCCTCAACCTCTTAGAGGCAATCGTTTTTCAAGGGTAGAAGCATCAGGAAATATGCGATTGCCAGAAAATGGTGATACAGGAAATGAAAGTTTTTCTGACTTCGATACAGTAATCAAAGAGAAGAGTGCAAATCTTAGCGAGGTTATTGTGGATTTAATCATAACTAATCAGGTTGGCGATAACCCAGAGAGAATTCGCGGGATTAGATTGAAAATTGCAAGATTCGTGAAAGATTTAAAAGCTATGGAGATAGCCGATATCAAGCCAGAAATTAAAAAAGAGATAAGTGATCGGATGAAAGCTAGCATGAGTGCAATTTTAGAGGAAATATTAACACATTAGCAAACTTCATTTTTTCTTTTAAAGGCGATCGCCTTTCTCATTTCCATCCCAAAAAAGCGAGCGCCCCCTCACCTCTCTCACCCCAGCCGCTACACTAAAATCAGTACCCCCAACCCTCAAACAGCATGGTACAACAACTCACCCCTGAAACCAAACCAGAAATCATCTACCCAGACAGCGACGGAGAACCAATGGCAGACAATACCCAACTATTCCGCTGGATTGTCACTATTAAAGAAAATCTAGAAATCTTGTTTGCCAGCATCCTACTCAAGCTCAACAGGAACGGCAGCGTGCAGAAGAAGCGATCGCCCAACTTGAACAAGAACGACATCGTTATCAAACTTTGCTACAACAAATACAGCAGCAAACCATCGACCCCGACCCTAGTAATTAACAATACGAATCCAACTAAATCAATCTCCTTTAGTCCAGTTTTCAAACTGTCCACTCCCACAAAGTCTTCCTTGAGCCTTAAACCCTATCTACAGCGTTCTAATTTTTAGTAAAAAGCCCGATCGCACTGTTCACTTATCGAAACTGTCCCCTGCTCTCCTGACCGCTTCAGTCGCACTCTCTATGCTTTAAGTTAATCAACCAAAAGATATATTTGACTTAGAGGCACTATGCAGAAACAAATCATACGCCAAAAAGATACTAATGCTTGGATACTTCAGTGCTGGGTTTCTTTTATTGTTGCCCTGTCCGCAACTACTGTAGGTATCATTTATTTACAAGTAGACCCCTGGCAAAAAGCTTTTATGGGTATGGGTTTAACTTTTTCTGTTGGCTCGTCTTTTACTTTAGCAAAAACCATTCGCGATAACAACGAGGCAACAACATTAACTGCCAGAATAGACGAAGCTAGAGTTGAGAAAATTCTCGCTGAGCACCATCCTCTCAAATAAATTTGACTATACAATGTATACAAGAAACAGCCCGCGCGGGCTGTTATTGTTGTTTGAGCCACAGGTTTCAAGCTGTGGATGTGAATTGGGGATTTCAATGGCTACCTTTGAACTTACGATCGCCCAACTTATTCTTTTGTCGCTGGCGAATACCGGCCTTAACTGTCGCCATATCCACCGGAAAACCAACGACAGGAATCACCTGATCCTTGCGTTCTTCTTCCAGATTCTTGAGTTCGGTGTAATCAACCCAGTGAATGCAATTCACCGGACAAGTGTCGATCGCCTCAGCAATCAACTCTTCAGAATCCCCGTCTTGTCGAACTACGCGCGATCGACCGTAATCCGGTTCAATATAAAAAGTATTGCGAGCAACGTGAGCACAGTGCTTACAGCCAATGCAGGTAATCTCATCAACATAGACACCTTTTTGGCGTAACACGCCGCCCAACTCCGGTTCCAAACCAGAGCGATCGGGCGCATCCCGCAAAAATCCCCCCAACTCCGGCTCTAAACCAGAGCGATCGATTGCTGTATCTATTCCGAGTCCAGAAAGCTCAGACATTTAGACCCCCACAATAGTAAATAAGTCCGCGGAGGCGGACTTTGATGAGACAAGATTGCAAAAATCTCTAAAAATTATTAAGCGCACCAGCGTTGCACCACCAAGCGGAGCGAACCGTCTTGATTTTGCTTTTGCTCAGAAATTTGGAAACCCTGCTTAGCGCTTTCATTCACCACAGTATGGTAAGCGTAGCGCTGAGTCACCTTATTCAGAAAACGGTCTACAGACCAAGCTTGCTGCCAAAATTGCAAGTCAGCCACCAATTCATACTCAGTCCCGTTCCAGCTAAAACCTACGTCGTAGCCGTTTTTTTGCTCAATCACGACCTCAGCGGTGCTGGTTAAGCCGCGATAGCCACGCACCTCAGTTGGGCCCGATTTCCAGTCAATACCCAAGTCAGTTAAAGCAGCTTCCAAAGAATTCAAATTGCGGATCTGGGTCTTAATTTGGCTAAAGTGTGACATGGTGATTCCAAAAAAATTTAAGTGAACTCAACAAAAAAAATTACCAATCGCTAAAAGCCACTTGGGCCGTCGCTTCGGCTGACTGATGCAGCGCTTGCGTGAAATATTCCGATGTTGACTCTTGGTGAAGCACCACGCCGAGCTGAGCTTCAATTGCAGCCGTTACCTCAGCACAGGAAGCACCGACAATGCCGGTGACGGTTTCCTGTACGCGGCCATCTGGATAGATCACAAACTCTAGTGTTTCCATAATGCGGGCTGACTGAATAGGAATATTGAGAACAGACACCGACACCAGCAAGCCAGGGACGATGCCTCCTGAAGTAGCTTCTTGAGAGTTGGCTGACTGACAAAGCGCTATATCAATTTTGACTAATTGATAGGTTTTGAGTCACAACTTAACATAAGTTATTAATAGGTAGAAGCAATACATCAGTTGTATGTAAAGTTTCGCGTAGATCGTGACAGCAGTCAAGTCACTATATATTTAGATTTTAGATTTTAGAGTGAGGAAGAAGGAAGAGGGGATGAACCGCAGAGGGCGCAGAGGGCGCAGAGGGAAGAAAGCAGAAGGTAAAAGGCCAAAGTATAAATTCCCCACTCCCCCTCTAGTTCCCTCTGGGGTCTAAAACGTCTCGCAGGCCATCCCCCAAAAGGTTGAAACCCAGAACAGTCAAGGTAATCAGTAAACCGGGAAACAAAATAGTCCAAGGAGAAGAAAGAGCGTATCCGCCCTTAAAAGCATCAGAAAGCATCGTCCCCAACTCAGGAACCGGCGGCTGTGCGCCCAAACCCAAAAAACCCAAACCTGCAGCTTCTAGTGTCGCCGTACCAGTCGAAAGAGTTGCTTGTACAACTAGAGGCGCGAGACTTCCCGGCAAAATGTGGCGAAAAATAATCCGTAAGTCGCTGGCGCCCAAGGCCTTGACAGCCAAAACAAATTCTTGTTCCCGCAGAGACAGCACCATACTGCGAGTTAAGCGGATGTAAATCGGAATTTGCACGAGGCTGACAGCGATAATTACGCTTTGCAGGCTCGGCCCGGTGACGGTAACAACGCCGATCGCCAGTAAAATCGAAGGAAAAGCTAACAAAATATCCGCCAAAGTGCCGATCGCAATTTCCAGCAACCCCCGAAAATACCCCGCCACCAGCCCCAAAAGCGCTCCCACAATTAAACCCGCACCTACAGAAACCAGGCTAACAAGTAAAGATATCCCCAATCCGTGCCACACCCGCACCAACAAATCTCGCCCCAAACCGTCGGTACCAAACCAATGTTGAGCGCTAGGAGCCACTAAGCGCGACAAATAATCTCGATCGATCGCCGGATCGTAAGGAGCAAGTAGGGGGGCCAACAGTGCCGAGATCATCAGCGCTACAGTCAAAATTAAGCCGATTTTCCCCGAAGTCGATCGCCAAAATCGTTGAAAAGCTGCTTGTGGAAATACTAAGTCGTTATTCAATCTTCGATTTTCCATCTTTTGCTGTCACCAAAAAAACTGAGGATTTGGGCAACTATTAGGATAAATTAACAATCGCGATCGCAGAAATACGTTAATAAGACTTCTTCCGGGAGACCAAAAACTCGGTGCGTGCATTACCGTCCATATCAATGGCATTTTCGCGCCAAATGCCGAATGACTGAGCCCTTCGTTAAAGACCATTTAAGATATAGAGAACAAGATAAATTTAAAAGCCAAATGACATCAACCTTACTCAAAACCTCAGCCCGATCGCCCCTCAACGCCCCAACAATCCGCCATTTCCCCAATGGCCTCACCGTTATAGCCGAACACTTGCCAGTCGATGCTGTTAACCTCAGCGTGTGGCTCAATTTAGGCTCAGCCGTCGAACCAGACGACATTAACGGCATGGCTCACTTTTTAGAACACATGATTTTTAAGGGAACTCCCAGCATTCCCAGTGGCGAATTTGAGCGCGCGATCGAGCAGCGCGGCGCTGTCACCAATGCTGCCACTAGCCAAGATTACACTAACTATTACATCACCACAGCTCCTAAAGATTTTGCCGAACTAGCTCCTCTGCAAGTCGATGTGTTGCTCAACGCCAGCATTCCCGACGACGCCTTCGATCGCGAAAGGCTGGTAGTGTTAGAAGAAATTAGACGATCGGAAGACAATCCCCGCCGCCGCACCTATCAGCGATCGATGGAATTAGCCTTTGAAGTCCTGCCCTACAAGCGACCGGTACTCGGCCCGACTGCGGTAATCGAACAGTTGACAGCGCAACAAATGCGGGATTTCCACAGCAGCAGATATCACCCAGGAGCCATGACAGCCGTAGCTGTCGGCAATTTGCCAGTCGAGCAACTAATAGAAATTGTCGCAGACAGTTTTGCAGCAAAAAGTACAGCACAAACCAACAACATAAATGTGCCTGCTGTCGGCAACTTTCATCCAGAGCCCCAAATCCTGAACTACGGCCAAGAATCACCGTTTACAGAAACAGTCCGTCGCGAATTTGTAGACTCTTCCCTTCAGCAAGCCCGACTGATCGTGATGTGGCGAGTGCCCGGTTTCATGGAAATGTCCGAAACTTATGCCCTGGACGTTTTGGCGACAATTTTGGGACACGGCCGCACAACTCGCTTGGTTCAGGATTTGCGCGAAGAAAAAGGGCTAGTCTCGTCAATTTCGGTCAGCAACATGACTCAGCGACTCGGCGGCGTATTCTCGATTTCTGCTCAACTAGCAACAGAAAACTTGGCAGCAGTGGAAGCTGCGATCGTCCAACACATCCGCACTCTCCAAACCGAATTTGTGACAGATGCCGAAATTTCCCGCATTCGCACTCAAGTAGCAAATCGGTTTATCTTTGGTAACGAAACTCCGAGCGATCGAGCAAGTTTGTACGGTTACTATCAGTCGATGGTAGGAGATATCGCTCCGGCCCTCAACTATGCCGCCTGCATCCAAGCTCAGACTGCCGAGGATCTCCGAGAAGCCGCCGTCAAATATCTGTCTCCCGACGCGATGGGTGTTGTGGTAATTCGCCCCGACGAAGCATAAATCTGACTTCGCCTCAACAGGGGAATTCTGCCATCCTTCTGCTTTTGAGGCATCCAACAGCATTCGGGATTCGGCAGAAACAATGTCAACGCGCACGAGGGATTTTTAGTCAATAGTGCGTGAAATTCGATCGGCTCTCGCCTTGAAGGTTTTGTATCCAATAATTAGTATGAAGCCTTTAAGGTACGGGCGATCGGCAAAATTACGGTAATTTTATGAGACGATAAACTGGGAATTATTGATGAGCCAGCAATTTATTCTAGGAAAACCGGGTTGATCGGCATCGTAATTCTAAAATCTAAAATCTAAAATCTAAAATCGATTGCTCGGCAAAATTACCGTAATTTTATGAGACGATAAACGGGGAATTATTGACGACTCAGCAATGTAGTCTCGGAAAACCGGATTGATCGGCATCGTAATTCTAAAATCTAAAATCTAAAATCTAAAATCGATTGACAGGGGCACGCAAGCATGAAATTACAAAACTTTCTTGACTCAAAAATTAGGTACGATGCCAAAGCAATTGCTGCAGACGACGAACTCAGTGGCCAAATTCAAAGCCGCCTCATTGACCTGGGTTTACTGAAGCCTCCCGTAGACGGAATTTTTGGCCCTCTCTCTACCGCCACCCTCCACCGATTTCAAACTCTGATGAAGTGTGGCGAAGCGGGTTTTTTGGGAGCAGTCACAGCCAAAAAGCTGATTGAAACCAAACCAGAGGAGATTCCCACAAATCCCCTGATCCTGAAAACGCTCAGAGACACCATTTTTAAATCGAAACCGCTGGCGTCTTCTCAACTTCAGGACTCGGAAAAACAAGTAATACCAGCCGGAAAAGAGTTTGAGATTCTGGCTTTTGCTCCGGCTCGCGGTCACATCAGAGTTGCTCTCCGCAACGAGTCTTTCAAAGGTTCAGGAATTTGGTATGTTTTTGGAGCCCACGCTCAAATTACTCAAGAGACCGTTCTGTTTTTTCCCAAACCGAATCCCCCAACTGTCAGGCTCGGCATTCCTTATAAATCGCAACTGGATAACTTGAATAATCCTACAGGTTCTTGCAATGTAACTTCATTAGCGATGTGTATGGACTTTTTGAAGGTGCCACGGCGCAAACAAACCGGGCAATATGAAGACGAACTCTACGAATATGCGATCGCCAAAGGTTACAGTCGTTGGGACCCCTACGATTTAGCAAAGATTGTTAGAGATTACGGCGCTCAAGATTTCTTTACCGAGAATGCAACTATTGATGACGTTCAAGATTGGCTAGCCAGCGGAAATCCCGCTGTCATCCACGGATACTTCACCTCTTTCGGTCACATTATAGTTGCATCAGGCTACGACAGCGAGGGATTCTTCGTTCACGATCCCTATGGTGAGTGGTTCCGAAGTGGCTACGATACAAGTGTCAGCGGTGCTTACTTGCACTATACGTACCGCTTAATCCGCAGCCTCTGTATGCCTGACGGGAATTTTTGGGTTCATTTTATCTCGAAGTAATTGGGAATTGGGAATTGGGAATTGGAAATTAACCTTGTTACTACTGACTAATGATACGAAGTCCGGGTTCATTAACTTCTTTATCACTAACGGGTTGAAACCGCTACCAACACGATCGCACCAACGAAGTCCCTCTCTAAGAAACTAAGAGATAAAGAAAGTATTTAACCCGGATTTGATATAACAACAGTCAACAGTCAACAGTCAACAGTCAACTAACTATTAATTTTCATACTCAAATCCAGCCAAGTCGAGCGCGTAATCGGAGCACTCGTAGAAATATAGTCAACTCCGGTTTCGGCTACACTTCTAATTGTTTCTAAAGTAACATTGCCGGAAGCTTCAATTTTTACCCGATCGCTCTTTTGGCGAATTAGTGCCACAGCCTGCCGCATCAAATCAAAGGACATATTATCTAACATGATAATATCGGCTTTGTGCTGCAAAGCTGTTTCTACTTCAGCCAGAGTTTCGGTTTCGACTTCGATCGTCAGCGGATAGGGGATAGAATTGCGAATTAGGGCGATCGCCTCTGCAATCCCCCCAGCCGCCGCAATGTGATTGTCTTTAATCATCACCGCGTCATCTAATCCCATCCGGTGATTACAAGCACCGCCGATTTGAGTTGCGTATTTTTCCAACAATCTCAATCCGGGCGTTGTCTTGCGGGTATCTACCAATTGCACGGGCAAATCGGCAATTTTGTCAACATATTTTTGAGTTAAAGTAGCGATGCCGCTTAAACGCATTGCCAAGTTTAATGCTACTCTTTCTCCGGTTAGCAGCGCGTCGAAATTGCCGGAAATTTCGGCGATTACTTCTCCTTTTTCGCACAGTTTCCCTTCTGGTACTTGGGGGATGAAACTGAGGCGGCTGTCTAAAAGTTTAAATGTGCGATCGGCAATTGGCAATCCGGCAATGACTCCAGCTTCTTTGACAATCCATTTAGCTGTACCCTGGATGCTGTTTGCGGGAAATAAGGCCGATGTTGTGCGATCGCCCCTACCGATATCTTCTACTAGCCAGTTGTGCAATAGGGAGTCTAAAACTATCCAAGGCGGTAATATTGCTGTCATGTTTTTGTCAGTTGTTATATCAAGATCATATCTACTAGGAAGAATAGTCGATCGGGTGATTTTAGGCAAGTTCCAAGATAGTGATGGTGTTAGTGCGATCGCAATTTGGTAGGCGGGGGAGATGGGGGGGAGGCGGGGGGGATCGCACTACATTAGGACTTACGCATGGGGGTTCAGAAACCGGGTTTTTTAGCGAATCTGTGGGCGGGAACGATCTTTTCGTAAAAAAACCCGGTTTCTTTGGTCGGAGTGCGTCCAGGAATCTAAATAATGGGGTATTCTGTTGCTGACTTTGGGTGTTAGTGCTTTAATGGAGTAGATGGGTATCGATCGCGAGAAGAAATCATGATACAGCCAGTCATTTTAGAAAAATTAGCAGAACTCCCTGAGTCTCTTCAGACAGAAGTGCTTCATTACATTGAGTTTTTGATTGAAAAGCAGGCTAAAAACTCAACCCAAGAAAAGCCGACCAAGCGAGGCGGACTTGGAATTTGGAAAGGTAAAATCTGGATGTCTGATGATTTTGATGAACCTCTTGAAGATTTAAAGGATTATATGTAAACATGAATATTCTACTGGATACCCATACTTTTCTCTGGTACTTGGAAGACAGTAAACAATTAAGTTCTCAAGCAGCAGAAATTATTGAAGATCGAAGTAATACTCTCTGCTTGAGTATCGCCAGCTTATGGGAAATTTCCATTAAGCTTGGTTTAGGAAAACTAAGCTTGCAAAACTCATTCTCTGAATTAGAGGAAGTGTTGCAACAACTAAAAATAGAGGTTTTGCCCATCACATTCTCTGATACAGAGTGCTATCTTAACTTGCCGCTGCATCATCGAGATCCTTTCGATCGCATTCTGGTGGCACAGGCGATTAATCATTCCCTTGTTTTGGTTAGTCGCGATGTGGCTTTTGATGCCTATGACCTTCAGCGGTTATGGTCATAGCTGCGGCGGGTATCATGTTGACAAAGTTGGGTGTCGCTGATTTAATAAAGTGAGTTTGCTTTGTCGCAAGGAAAATTTGCGCCAAAGAAACAAGCTCATCTTATTTATGAGCAAGCACAGGCTTTGGGGTGGGCCACTAGGGCTAAGGGTAAGTTTGCTAGTAAATTTGGAAGTAACGAACTTGATAAATTAGAGTTCGGATTTGATTATTTCGCCTAAAAACTACATTCAAGCTACAAATACTCAGTTATGACTCACCTAAATATTTCTCCTCTCAACCGTCGCTCTTTTCTTAGTTATGTTGCTTTAGGTACTTTGGGTTTATTGACAAAAGACTTGCTTGATCCAGCTAGCGCTATGGCTTATAGCGAGGGATTAGGCAAAAATTTCTCTACCTTGGAGAACTATCATATTTTTGTTCCTTATACCACAGCCCGCAACGGAGGAAAAGAAACATTTACTTTGCGATCTGGAGAACCTTGTCAGGTAGCAATTCCCTCCAAAACCCAAGATAGCCAAGAGATTACCATCAAAGGGCGGGGTCAAGACGGTAAAGATATTACTGTAGTTTTGCATACCTTATACGATAGACAACTTAGAATAGCGGATCAAGTTTATCAAGAAATTGACAAAAATACGCAATTTATAGAAGAAGCAAGCAAAGCTAAATGCAAATTTGTTTATGAGCAAATCGAGGATGGTGAGTATATTGACGATGTGATTGCCTTGGATTTTCTTGATTATGTGATATCCTCCTCAAAGCTAGACAACAAAATTAAAGAGCGTTACCAAATCGCCAGTAACAATTCGCGCTTACTCGGAACTGAACAAGCCATTGAAATGGCATTAAGTCAATCTAAACTAACTGAGGCAGAAAAGAAACTAATTAGAGGGACTTTTGCCTCCGTCCGTGCCAGCGAACCGGTTCCTGACTTTAAGGCGCTCACAGATATTGACTCAATTGTTGCCGCGTCGGCACTTCCTTTAGAAATCAAGCAGAAACACTTTTTAGCCAGTACCAATTCAACAGCCTTAACAGTGGACATCATTCTTGTCAAACTGATCGAGGAAAACGAAAAATTAACTCCCGATCAATCGAAAAAGTACCGGTCAACTTATGAGCAGGTACGTGCTGGAAAAAGAGTAGAAGATGCAGCAGCTTTAACATCCCTAGACTCATTCATCAGTAATGCTGAAATTCCAGAAAATGCTAAAGTTATTTACTCAATAGCAAGGAAACAAAATTTTGATAATCAAGTGGCTTTTGGTAAAATGATTTATGATTTTGTCCAAAATTTTGTAGCATTCAAACAACTAAAGGATGATGCTAAAGAGGTTAAAGAAGCAGGAGCAGCAATTGTTCCAATAGCTACGAAAATACTAAGTCTACTTGGAGTACAAACAGCAACAGGTGTCACTATTAGTAGTTTATCAGGAGGGGCTGCAACCAACGCGACTTTAGCTGCTTTAGGTTTGGGTTCCGTCGCATCTGGTGGTTTAGGAATGCTGGGTGGTTTAGCCTTCGTAACAGGAGGAGCTGCGCTAATAGGAGCAGCAGGAATAGTGTCTATTGCGTTAGTCTCAGAAATGGATAGCAAAGACCAAAAAAATCTGGGAATTGCAATTGGTACAGGAACAATCGCCGGTGCTGCAACTGTTTTAGGTGCTTGGACTGCTGCGACTGCTTTGGGAGTAGCCGGTACATTGTCCGGTGCTGCTGCTATTACTACCACTATTTCGGCTCTTGGTGGACTCGGTTTAATCACGGGCGGTTCTGCTCTTGTTGCATGGGGTACTGCATATATGATTTGGTTATTGCTCAAATCTGAAAAGACTCGCGATTCATCTGAAAAGACTCGCGATTCATCCGTGCTGCACCAGTTAGAAACTCGAACCTACACCTATACTGAAGATATAATTCCCGGTTATTGGGGAGAAATTTTTCAAAAGAATGTAATTCCAAAATATGGCATTAAAGAGGGATTTTCTGCTCCTAATATCCCCTTAGATAAACTGTCAAACGCGCTGTCTTCATGGCTATCTATTGACTCTGAAGAAAAAGTAATCGCGTTGATAAACAATAGTGTTTTTAATGATGCCAAAGAGGGGGTTGTATTTACAAACGAAAAAATGGCTTGGAAAGTATTTCTAGTTTCAGAACCTGATTCAATTAACTATGAAAACTTAGCAACATTTGTAAATAAGGGAAGCAAATTAACTTCACTGCTCTCTGACGCGAAGCAGAAACAGGAATTGTCTAAGTTGAAAAAAGTAGTAGATATTTTGTCAGACGAGAAATACTCTACCAATTTATCTAAGTTGCAAGAGTTAGTAGCTCTAGTGGGGAGTGACAAAAACTTATCGGATCTGGTTTCTAATGAGAAGTATAAAAACAAGTTGCCACAATTAAAAAATGCTGTAGCTATTTTATCTGACGAGAAGTACAGTCAGAACCTGTCTAAGTTGAAAGATGTTGTAGATGTCTTATCTAATGAACCTGATTTAGTAAAATTTTTATCGTCGCAATTAGTGTCACAGCTATCTGACAAGAACTATACCAATGACTTGTCTAGGTTAAAAAAGGTAGTAGATACGTTTCTAAACGAATCTGACAAGGACAATTTCACTAAGTTGCTTCGACAAATTGCTCAAAAATATAGCACAGTTTAAGCCGCAACTTTTGCCCGCGATTCTGGCTATGAGGAAGGCGGAAGGCGATCGCCCACTATTGACTTCTAAAATTAAGGGCGATCGCTTCTTATGATTGTATTAAATAAAAACGACTGGAATGGGCAATTATTATGACTATTCCTGATATTACGATCGCCCTTATTGCAGCAACTTCCAGAATCATTCTTGACAGAAGTCAGCGACTTCCTCGACTTTGTGATGCACAAGCACAAAAATAGAATAGCTGAACCCGAACTCCCAGACGATATTGCCAAAGCTTGGGCAAAATGGTGCGAGAAGGTCGATCGCTTGCAAGTAATGACTAATGAGCCGGATAGCGAATTTAAGCTACAGTAAAAGCTATACCAGTTCATCTAACTCAAGACTAGCCGGAGACTTTACGGTCGGCAAGTAGCGCTGAGGGGAATTTTGCACGAAATTCGATCGGGTGGAATTCTGATAGTTGTGCTAATTTAGAATGCAAAAAAGATATTCGGCGTTTGGGGGTAACTTTGGAAGTGGCGCGGTGGCCAGCTACTTCGGGGTTCTGTACGATTTAGGTAGAGCCTTTAGAAAAGTGTGAATTCAAGACGTAAATCATGTAAGGGAAAACCTATCCTAAACATAGGAGTTTTCCGTTTTCAAGCTTAAAGGCTTAAAATGAGCAAATAGGGGCACTCGGTCAAGCAAATCTCCTGTAGGGCTAGAGAAGGTTATATGGTGCGCCAGAGTTTAGGAAAACGGTTATCCAGTCTCAGAGTTGGGCAAAAGATCGGTTTAGGATACACCCTTGCTCTCAGCATTGCTGTGTGTGGAACAATTGCTGGTTTTGGAGTTGGCGATCGTTATCAACAACAGACTCAAGAGCGAGAAAAACACGCGCGTAACGAAGTGGAAGTTCTGCATCGTCTGCAATCTCGTGTTCTCCAAGCCCGAACCCACCAACAACAACTCATTCCTTTAGCGCAATACCCAGAAAAATTTCAGCATGAATATGCTCACCTGCTGAAGCATGAAACTGAAATTCAAGCAATTTGGGCTGAAATTAAGGCATTTGTGGCAAAGTCTCCGACCCTACAAGCGGATGTGCATCACGCAAGGATTCCAGCCTTCTTGCAAACCTATGACCGCGTGCCACAACTCTACTCACAGGAATTAGAACTCCGAGTTGAACGAATTCGCAACCTGAATCTCGCATTACCCGCTGATGTTGAGCAAGCTCAAAAGCTCATGTTGGAATTTACCAATAGCGATTTGGCGCTTGCATTCGATGGCATCTCGGATGATTTGGTGGGTTTAATTGACCAAGCTTACCAAGAACTTGAAGTAGCGACAAGGTTAGATCGACAGGCTAGTGAAGTTGCTGAGAAAGTGGTGGTTGCAAGTATCGGATTGTCTGTTGCGATCGCCATTCTTTTGGCACTTTTGACCAGCCGAGCAATTGCCCAACCCATTCAATCTCTGACCAGCGTTGCCAGAAGATCCACTGAAGAATCTAATTTTGAGTTACAAGCGACTGTTGAGCAAGATGATGAAATTGGAACGCTTGCCAATGCCTTTAACCAATTAATTCGCGCTGTTCAACAACTGTTACAGCAACAGAAAACAGCCAACGAACAACTGGAAAACTACAGCCAAACCCTTGAATCTCAAGTCGAGGTAAGAACCCAAGAACTCAGCGACAAAAATACGCAGTTGCAACAACTCTTAGAGGAACTGCAACACACTCAGGTTCAAATGGTGCAAAGCGAAAAAATGTCTGCTTTGGGGCAAATGGTGGCAGGGGTGGCACACGAAATCAACAATCCAGTCAACTTCATTCACGGCAACTTGACTCATGTGCAGGAATACGCCCACAATTTATTAGGTTTGGTGCAACTCTACCAGAATTACTATCCCGACCCAGCAGCCGAAATCAAAGCTGAGGCGGAAGATATTGATATGGAGTTTATCCAAGCCGATCTACCTAAAATCCTCGACTCCATGAAACTTGGCACCGATCGCATTCGTCAGATTGTGTTGTCACTCCGCAACTTTTCACGAATGGATGAAGCTGACTTCAAAGCCGTTGATATTCATGAGGGCATTGATAGTACATTGTTGATTTTGCAGCATCGCTTGAAAGATAAATCAGAGCGTCCAGCGATTCAAGTAATTCGTGATTATAGTAATCTACCGCTAATAGAATGCTATCCTGGTCAAATCAATCAGGCGTTTATGAACCTCCTGGCAAATGCCATTGATGCGCTGGAAGAAGCCAACGTCAAACGAACCTATCAGGAACTCAAGGAAAATCCCAACCAGATTATCATTCGGACTGCCATGATTGATTCAAAGTGGGTAAAAATTGCAATTTCTGATAACGGAATGGGAATGCCTGAATCTGTTCAGAAACGACTCTTCGATCCATTCTTCACTACAAAGTCTGTCGGTAAGGGAACGGGCATGGGGCTGCCGATTAGCTATCAGATTGTCACTGAGAAACATCGCGGCAAGTTAGATTGCTTCTCAATACCTGGTAAGGGAACGGAGTTTGTCATTCAAATCCTTGCCCACCAGCAAATCCGCGATGCGGCATAACAAAATGCGCCCCATCGCCGCAAGGTTTTCTGTTAGGCTTTTGAGGTTATCTGCGATGAGGTTTTTGATGAATTTCTTTCCCCTTCGTATTGCTCAAACGAATTTTACCCCTGATTACCTATTTTCCTATGCTTAGAGTGACATAAGAGCGCTAATCGGGCTATCTTGTATATTCCTAAAAATTGCGGTTTTGAAAGGTTTAGACTCAGTTTCTCCCTCGAAAGCGTACTGGCATTCGATCTGACGGATAAATTAACAGGTTTTGCTGTAATTGTTCCAAAGAAGAACGACCGTTGACTAACTCCCAATCGAAGTGGCGCACCAATAATGCTAACATCATCGTTCCTTCCAGCATTGATAGATGCTCTCCTAAACAACGATGCGAGCCTGAGCCAAAGTCTATCATTGGCAGTGAACTTGTTTCCTTATTCTTGTCTAACCAACGTTCCGGCAGGAATTCCTCTGGATGAGCATAAACTTCTGGATCTCTTCCGGCTGCAAGCATTGACCAGGATACTCTCGTCCCACGCGGAATCACTGTACCGTCAATTAGAGTATCCCGTTGAGTTTCCAATGTAGTTGAGCCGGAGGCAACTGAATAAAGGCGCAGTGTTTCTTTGATAATGGCACGAATATAAGCTAATTCTTTGAGGTTTTCTAGGTTAATCCCACCTGGTTTTTGACAAGCTTGGTCAACGATATCCCGTGCTTGTTGAAACACTCTTTGATTTAAGCTCAACTCTCCAAGTGCAAAGGATAAAGTATGGGCTGTGGTGTCAGTCCCAGCTATTAATAATTCAATGGATTCTGATATTAAGGTTTCGCGGTCATATTTTGGCTCTTTAGCCGCGATTTTGACTAACATAGATTCCCTAAACAAACTACTGACTTGTGGGAAATCAGTTTGATTTTGTTCTCTCATCTGTAAAGCTAAGTCTACGCGGGGAGTAAGAAATTCCGTTAAATATCGCCTTGCTGCCCAATAATCCCGTGAATTCTGAGTTGGCAAATATTTCATCCATATTTTCTCCCCTGTAGCTTGTCGCAGGAATCGATAACCTACAACAGACATCGCTTCGTACACATTGCTAACTTCCAGGGGGGGTCCTTCCTGACTGGTACTATTTCTATCTACAGGAATACCTAGTACAAGAGAGGATATCACCCTCATTGTTAGTTCCACAAACAGAGGATCTACCTCCATTTCTTTTGGGGGTGCAACTTGTTTGAGCGTCTCAATGACTTGTTCGCAAGCTTGGCTAATTATTTCCACATATTTGGAAAGATTGCTCGAACTAAATTCCGGATTCCAAGCTTTGCGTCGCCACTGCCACTCGGTTCCAGTTTCTCCGAGCATAATAGAACCGCTGATATCGTTCCATGCTTCGCGTAATTGCTTGGGTCTAATTAAGCTACCATCTCTCATTCCATTGATAATGGTATCTTCAATTACTTTTGGTTTACTTAAAATCACAACTGGAGTCCTGCCATTCCAGATGACGTACATCGGGCCTAGCTGCTGACTCCAATCAAAGGATTGCTGAAATAGTTTCTTCTGTTTTACTGCAGCTAATATTTGTGGCAGATTTCCTAATACCCAGTATTGGGGAGGCGAAGGAAGTGATTTTAGCGATTTATAAGCCTCCTTTTCTTTCCACCATCGCCAACTCAGTATAGATGCTATGCTAGTAACGCATAATACTATTACTAAATATGAAAAGAAGGAAGAAGAACCATTTATTTGAGAATTAATGCTTTGAAACATAAATCTACCCAAGTCCATAGTTTTTTATTACCCATATACTACCTTGGAAATGGAGATTAAGTAAGTCAACCTAATTAAATATAAAACGTTCGACTTGGTAATTGCCTGATGTGGCTCTAGCATTCACTCGTTTAATGATGGCCTGGGATAATTCATACTCGTCTTCAAATACGCAACAAGCTCTGGACTTACGCACTTGTCATATTATAAACACCTGTAAATCCCCAAAAAACTAAAGCCCTTTTCCGTTGTTGCGGGAAAAGAGCTTTAATTTATTATTAACCTGGCACTGAGCTATTTTACCGGGCAGTGACCCGCCGAGTATCTTCGCCATAGCAACGTTTAACAACCGAGTTCGGGATGGATCGGAGTGGTTCCATTACATCATAAGCACCAGGAAAGCTTTGAAAACTTTTAATCCTGTGTCTGCGTTTAGTTTGATGCGCTGCATCTCTTTCGCTCGACTTAATTACTTTATCAAGTTTTCCCCTGTCTGTCAACCCCAAAGTCAAAACTTTTTTTCGATCGCCCGAAACTGCTGGAATTATCGGGGTTTGAGGCGTGGTTTGGGGGGGCGACCGATCGACCTTTAACTCACAAGTCCAAAAACGCCGCCTCAATTCCCTGTTCTCTGCGAATCTTCCCGTCCTTCACAAACCACGCCACGACCTGCTTAACTGTTAATTGTTCGATCGGGCTTTCAGATTCTGTCGCAATTTGCCTCAAAGGCCGCAAAGACGCAACCACCAAATTTGTAAAAAAGTTTTCAAAACTAGCATCAAGTTCGATCGACCCTTTAATACTCTCATCATTTTTAATCCAATCCATCACCTGCCCATTAGTCACCTCAGCCACCGGCTTCCCAGTCTCTCCAGCAATTTGCTTGAGCACCCTCAAAGCATAAATTGCCACCCGCGCCGAAAACTTTTCCTTCGACGACAGCAGCGCCATATCAACTTCGGCGCACTCTTCCGGCTTTAAAAAATCTGCTAGCGGTTCCATATATTAAAAATTGGTAATTGGTAATTAGTAATTGGTAATTAGTAATTGGAATTTAGGATTGGTAATTGGGAATTTGAAATTCTCATCCTTCATCCTTCTTCCTTGCTATCAAATAACCGCAGCGGTGTTCCCCATTAATCATCGAGTGAGTCCGCTCCACAATACAATCCGGCAAAACCGCTGCAAACATTTCCAACTCATTGCCACACACACTCGGAAAAGTTTCAGCAACATTAGAAATCGCGCAGTTGTGTTCCATCAACACAAATCGATCGCCCAAACCAGGGCGATCGCACATCCCAACCTCTACAGATTCTACAGGATAACACTCAGCCATATAACCTTCAGCCCTGCGGAGTTCCATTAACTTAGTCACCCTCTCCTGCAGCGAACCCGCACCCATCAGCCGCCGATACTCCGTCGCCTTGCGCTGCCACTGTTTTCGCAAGATAGTAATCACTTGCTCGCGGCCGACGGTTTCCGCCAACGTATCCAGGAAAGAGACTGCAAAATCGCCGTAACGATTCGGGAAGCGATCGCGCCCCTGACTGGTAAGCTCATAAATGTGCTGCGGCCGCCCCATCCCAGCCTGAACCGACTGATACTGAATCAGCCCCTCCGCTTCCAAATCCTTCAAGTGACGGCGAATCGCCTGCGGACTGATATCCAAAGACTCCGCCAACTCAAGAGCCGTCCCCTGCCCCCCCTTGAGCAAATATTGCAGGATGTCTTGTTTCGTGGAAGTCTGCTGAGTAGTCTCCATCATCTTCACAAAAAATTATTAATTTGACTTTGACAATATCACTGTTGTTAATGTAGCTTAAAATATACTAAAGCAACAAATCTGTTGTTTAACTTCCCAGAGCAGCCCCCAGAACTCGCCGGGCCCCCGACAGTTCTACGTCTGCCATCTTTGAGAGACATATCCAGAACACTCGAAAGCGCAAAATTAATGAGCTCTACAGTCACAACCCTAGTCAACCAGCCCTATAAATACGGTTTCGTCACCGACATCGAGTCAGACACCATCCCCCGCGGCTTAAGCGAAGATGTAGTCCGCCTGATTTCCGCCAAGAAAAACGAACCGGAATTCATGCTGCAATTCCGCCTCAAAGCATACCGGAAGTGGTTGACAATGACCGAGCCCACCTGGCCCCACGTCAACTATCCCGCGATCGACTACCAACAAATTATCTACTATTCCGCGCCCAAACAAAAGCCCAAAAAGCTCAACAGTTTGGACGAAGTAGACCCGACACTGCTCGAAACCTTCGAGAAACTCGGCATTCCCCTATCCGAACAAAAGCGGCTGGGAAATGTCGCCGTCGATGCCGTTTTCGACAGCGTTTCAATTGCCACAACATTTAGAGAAAAGTTAGCCAAAGATGGTGTTATTTTCTGTTCCATCTCAGAAGCCGTCAAAGATTATCCCGAATTAATAGAAAAATATCTCGGCAGCGTCGTACCAGTCGGCGATAACTTTTTCGCAGCCCTCAACTCCGCCGTATTCAGCGACGGTTCCTTTGTTTACATCCCCAAAGGCGTCAAATGCCCCATGGAACTGTCAACCTATTTCCGCATCAACAACGGAGATTCCGGCCAGTTCGAGCGCACACTAATTGTTGCAGAAGAAAACAGTTCTGTGTCTTACCTAGAAGGCTGCACCGCGCCGATGTTTGACACCAATCAACTGCACGCCGCAGTTGTGGAATTGGTAACAATGGACAATGCGGATATCAAATACTCCACAGTGCAAAACTGGTACGCTGGCGACGCCAACGGCAAAGGCGGCATTTACAACTTCGTGACGAAACGGGGTTTGTGTCAAGGAGTTAATTCTAAGATTTCTTGGACACAAGTAGAAACCGGTTCCGCGATTACTTGGAAATATCCCAGTTGCGTGTTAGTCGGCGACAACTCGGTAGGCGAATTCTACTCGGTAGCGCTGACAAATAACAAGCAGCAAGCTGACACCGGCACCAAAATGATCCACGTTGGCAAAAACACTCGCAGCACGATTATTTCTAAGGGAATTTCGGCTGGAAATTCATCCAACAGCTATCGCGGTTTGGTGAAAATGGGGCCGAATGCTAAAGGCTCTCGCAATTACTCTCAGTGCGATTCCATGCTGATTGGGGATAACGCTCAAGCGAATACTTTCCCTTATATTCAAGTGCAGAACCACACTGCTAAAGTCGAACACGAAGCTTCTACTTCTAAGATTGGGGAAGAGCAATTGTTCTTCTTCGCACAGCGGGGAATTTCCGCAGAAAATGCTATTTCGATGATGATTAGCGGTTTCTGTAAAGATGTTTTCAATCAGTTACCGATGGAATTTGCGGCGGAAGCTGATAAGCTGTTGAGTCTGAAGCTGGAAGGAAGTGTCGGGTAGAAGGAAGAAGGAAGAAGGAAGAAGGAAGAAGGAAGAAAATATTTTGGCGGGCGAGAAACCCTCGTTACCAGGCTCTGCCTGGTAACGCATATCTAGAGGCTCTGCCTCACATTTCTCTCTCCCGTTTCCAACGAGGCAGAGCCTCGCGACACGCATTCCTAGGCAGAGCCTAGGAACGAGAAGAACGAGAAGAAAAAACTGTAAAGTGCATTGAGGAAAAGGACAAAAATAGATGATTGTAGAAAATAGTCAAGTGGTGCTATCCGTCCGCGATTTAACTGCGAATGTGGAAGATACCCAAATCCTGAAGGGTTTGAATCTGGAAATTAAATCGGGTGAAATTCACGCGATTATGGGCCCGAACGGTTCGGGGAAAAGCACTTTATCCAAGATATTAGCCGGCCATCCTGCTTATACAGTAACGGGCGGAGAAGTTACTTTTCTGGGTCAAAATTTGCTGGAATTAGCGCCGGAAGAACGCTCTTTAGCTGGCGTGTTCTTAGCTTTCCAATATCCTTTAGAAATTCCCGGCGTTAGCAATCTGGATTTCTTGCGCGTGGCTTACAATTCTCACCGCAAACATCGCGGGTTGGAAGAATTGGATGCTTTTGATTTCCAAGATTTAATTGAGGACAAGCTGGATATTGTCAAGATGAATGATTCTTTTTTAGGCCGCAGCGTTAATGAGGGTTTTTCCGGTGGCGAGAAAAAGCGGAATGAAATTTTGCAAATGGCGTTGTTGGAACCGAGATTAGCTATTTTGGACGAGACTGATTCGGGTTTGGATATCGATGCTCTCAAGATTGTCGCCGGCGGTGTGAATCAGTTGTCAACTGCAGAAAATTCGATGTTGGTGATTACTCACTATCAGCGGTTGCTGAATTACATTATTCCTGATTTTATTCACGTCATGGAAGCGGGTAGAATTATCTTGACTGGCCCGAAAGAGTTGGCGCTGGAATTGGAAGAGCGCGGTTATGACTGGGTTGTGGAAGAGGAAGCAGCAGGAGTAGGCGCGCGATGATGAATACGCAAGTTGCTAGTAGGGAAATGTTTTTGACTGATTTGGTGAATCAGTGCGGCAAGTTGGAGGCTGCTAATAGCAAAAGTGCGGCTTACGGGTTGCAGGATTTGCGGGATGCGGCGACTGAATACGTGCTTTCTTCAAGTTTTCCGACGGTGAAGGATGAAGAATGGCGCTTTACTGATTTGTCGTCGGTGTTGCAAATTCCTTTTCATATACCGCAGAGCAATCAGTCAAAAGTTAAGCTGGCTGATATCATTATGCCAGTGAAAAATCGGGATGATTTACCATTAAGATTGGTATTTGTCAACGGTTTTTATGCGCCGGATTTGTCAACGGTGGAGTCGTCGGTTTTGCCGAATTTGCCGATCGACTTTTACGCAGGTAATCTATCCAATGTACCCGAAAAATATCAAGGGCGCATCAGCGATGTTTTGAGCAAGCACAGACAGCAAACCGAGGTGTTTACGGCGCTGAATACTGCGGGTTTGGCGGATTCTGCGGTGGTGTTCGTGCCTGCCAATATGTCGATCGACCTTCCGATTCACTTGCTGTTCCTGACAGCGCCCGGTGCATCTCCCACGATGTCCCAGCCGCACTGCTTGGTCATAGCTGAGCCTGGAAGCAATGTGACGCTGGTTGAGGATTACGCAACTATCGGTAATGTACCAGCCTTTACTAATGCTGTAACGGATGTTATTGTCGGCGAAAACGCCACTGTGAATCACGTTCGGCTGCAGCGGGAAGGTGGGGAGGTTGTTCATATCGGCAAAAGTGCGATCGAGCAATCTCGTAATAGCCGTTACACTTGTCATGCTATCAGCTTGGGAGGCAAAATATCGCGGCACAATTTAGAAGTTTTTCAGCGCGGCGAAGCCACTGAAACAACTTTAAACGGCTTAAGTGTAGCCTTTGGGGAACAGTTATCTGACACTCACAGTTTAATCGATTTTAATCACCCCCACGGTACAAGCCGCCAATTGCACAAGTGCATTATCGGTAACAAAGCTCGCGCTGTATTTAACGGCAAAGTTTTCGTTCGCAAAGCCGCACAATTGACAGATGCCGGACAATTGAGCCGGAATTTGTTGCTGTCGCCGAGAGCTCGCGTAGACACTAAGCCGCAGTTGGAAATTGTCGCCGACAACGTTAAATGTTCCCACGGTGCAACTGTCAGCCAGTTAGAAGATGATGAACTTTTCTACTTGCAAAGTCGCGGTTTGGATTTAGAAAGAAGCCGCTATTTGCTAATCGATGCTTTTGCGGCAGAAATGCTCAATCAGTTGCCAATTATTGGCGTGGCTAAAATGCTTTCTACCTGCGTGGCTATCCAAGGATAACTCATACAGATGAGGATATAGAGGACACAGCATTGCTGTGTCTATACCACATCTAGCACCATTTTAACAGCCTGTAGGGGCGGGTTTTACGAATAATAATTGCCTAAAACCCACAATTTCGTAAACCCGCCCCCACCCAACGACAAATCATTAACTTCAAAAATTATGACACTTATTCAAGAAAAAACACTTGCATCAAAAGTTCGCGGTGACTTCCCAATTTTGAATGAAAAAGTTAACGGTAAACCGCTAGTTTATTTAGACAATGCAGCTACTTCTCAAAAACCCCTAGCTGTGCTCAACGCTTGGCGTGATTACTACGGACAATACAATGCAAACGTGCACCGAGGCGCTCACACTCTCAGCGCCAAAGCGACTGATGCTTACGAAGGTGCGAGAGACAAAGTTGCGGCGTTTGTAAATGCGGCGTCGCGGCAAGAAATTGTTTACACTCGCAACGCTACCGAAGCGATTAATTTGGTGGCTTATTCTTGGGGTTTGAGCAATCTGCAAGCCGGAGACGAAATTATCCTGTCGGTGATGGAACACCACAGCAATCTCGTTCCCTGGCAAATGATGGCTCAAAGAACCGGTGCGGTGCTGAAGTTTGTGGAGTTAACGGAAACTAACGAGTTTGATTTGGAACAGTTTAAAACGCTGATTTCCCATAAAACTAAGTTGGTGTCAACCGTTCACGTTTCTAATACTTTGGGCTGCATCAGTCCAGTCAAAGAAATCTGCAAAATTGCCCACAGTTTCGGCGCAAGAGTTTTAATTGATGCTTGCCAAAGCGTGCCGCACATGATAGTAGACGTGCAAGCAATAGATTGCGATTGGCTGGTTGCTTCCGGTCACAAAATGTGCGCTCCGACTGGCATCGGTTTTCTGTACGGTAAACTGGACTTGCTGAGAGAAATGCCTCCGTTTTTCGGCGGCGGCGAGATGATTGCTGACGTGTTTCTCGATTATTCCACCTATGCCGATTTGCCGCACAAATTTGAAGCCGGCACGCCTGCAATCGGAGAGGCGATCGCCCTTGGTGCAGCAATCGATTATCTTAGTAACATTGGCATGGATAAGATTCACGCTTGCGAAGCAGAATTGACTGCTTATATGTTCCAACAATTGCGGCAAATTCCAGAGATCAAAATTTACGGCCCGCAGCCAGACAGCAACGGCGAAGGTAGGGCAGCTTTGGCGGCATTTACTGCGGGAGAAATTCACCCTCAAGACTTGTCTACCTTGTTAGATCAGGAGGGAGTCGCGATTCGTTCCGGGCATCACTGCACGCAAGCTTTGCACCGCTATTTGAACATTTCATCTACGGCGCGGGCGAGTTTGTATTTTTACAATACTCGCGAGGAGATTGATGTGTTTGTGAAAGCGTTGAAAGAGACGATCGACTTTTTTGCTGAGATTATGGGATAAGTTAATTAGTGATTGAAATGGCTTTTTTTTGAACCGCAGATGTCGGCAGATGAACACGGATGAACGCAGATGAAGAAAAAATCTAAATCTGTCAATATCGCTCTTTCTTCATCCGCGTTCATCAGCGTCTATCCGCCTGCATCTGCGGTTCAAAAAAAAGACCGTGAAGCCCCGATATCCCGTAGGAAATAGCCCTTCGAAATAGTATCTTAGCCTGTGGTATCATAAAACTAGAGTTTTCTCAGCTCAAGGAGATTTTGAGATGATTGCTACTACTTCAAGTTTAGCCGAACAGAGAACACTGCTAGAAAATATTAGCTGGTCAACCTTTGAAACGTTGCTCAAAGAAATAGGCGATAAGCGAGGTTATCGCATAGCTTACGATGAAGGGAGACTGGAAATTATGGCGCCACTATTTGAACATGAGAACTACAAGAGCAATTTCGGTAATTTCATCATTGCTTTAGCAGAAGAACTCGACATTGAAATTAAAAGTGCTGGCTCAACTACTCTCAAACTCAAAAATGCCAAAAAAGGCATAGAACCAGATAATTGTTATTATATCCAAAATGAAGCAGCAGTTAGAGGCAGGCAAGAATTAGATTTAGAAACTGCCCCACCGCCCGACTTAGCAATTGAAATAGATATTACCAGCAGTTCAGTTGATAAGTTCGCCATTTACTCCGCACTTGGCGTCCCGGAACTCTGGCTATATAACGGGCGAGTTTTGAAATTTTATCAGTTGGTAGAAACTGAATATATTGAGCGCGACTTTAGTATTGCTTTTCCCTTTGTATCAGCAGGGGAAATGGCTGGGTTTTTCACTCGCACTCAAACGATGGGGGAAATGGCTTTGCTAAAATCCTTTAGAACTTGGGTTAAGGAGAAAATATAGAAATGGTCTTACATAATGAAAAAATTACTAACTACTACAATTGTTTTTCTCTCCACTGCAATTCCTTGTTTTGCTATGACTCCCTCTGAGCTAGCAATATTTGCAACTAACTATAAATACAATGAGAAGGCTCCGGTAGCTTATTCTTATTATGACAAATCTTGTCAAACGAATGTCTCTGTTTTTTTGGTAAAAACCATGGATTTAGGCAATGGAAGAATCGGAGGAATTACCAATCAATTTCTGTGCTGGGGAGCCACCTACACTTATTTTGAAATGGCTCGCGGTAACTTGGGATCTATTCGAGCCTTTGTGGCAATAGGTGCAGGCAGATCCACTCGCTATACAAACTGGGGCCCAGTTGCCAACCCAGGGGATGATTTAACTCCGAATCAGTTGACATCTGTGGCAAAAACGATGACAGCAAATACAAAATGATTTGTAGTTAAAACTCCGTAATTTCAGGATGAACAAACTGATAACCAGCCGCCTTAATCTTTTGATTCGACACCCTAGCATTATAAGGCCGCACGCTAGGACTTCCATCCCAGGAAACTTTAGGCAAATTGTGAGTTTCAAAAATGCGATCGAGCAATTCACCACTGGATAGCGACACATCCCCGACTAAATTGTAAATTCCCTGCAATCGATTTTCTAAAGCAAAGGTTAACCCCCCAACAACATCATCTCGATGCACCCAATTAGTAGCATCTTCACCCCTACCGGGACGAGTGTTCCCAGCCCAGCCTCCAAAGATTTTAACTAATTCTCGCCCTAGCCCATAAATTCCTCCCAAACGGAGAATGCAGACTTGAAGATTGGGACTCGATGCTGCTAATAAAACCCGTTCTGTTTCTGCGAGAATTTCACCGTTTGGATTAGCCGGCGCAACGGGAGAATCTTCATTTACCAATTCACCTTGGCGATCGCCATACACAGAGTAAGTACCCGTATAAATAACCTGCTTTACTCTCGGTATCTGCTGTAAAACCGATACTAAAGTTGTCGCAGTTTCTAAATAACTCTCCCGATAAGCCTGAGAATTTGGAGCACCTACGCACAGCATAACAGTATCTTGTTCTTGCAATAAAGCCGTCATTGCATCTTTCTCATTTCCTTTGAGCACGGCTACCCGCTGCGCGACACTCTCTAACTCAACTACTCGCGTCGCCGTGGTAGTTGTCGCCGTCACGGTACAATCTGATTTGCCGCGTAAATGTTTGGCTGTCGCAGTACCCACATAGCCACAGCCGACGATCGCAACTTTCATAAAAAATTCTCCATTGTGTCATACTCTCTAAAATTATTGCCGGTTTCTGAAATCATGGCGCGCTGAGTTTTGTGGTAAAATGCAAAGCGTCGCGATCGAAGTACCATCATGTCCGAGAGAGATATTTTTGCCACCTCCTCAGAAAGCGAACTTTTAGCTTTTTATGGTTCTTTGTTTGCGATCGCAGCCGCCGATGGTTCCATTGATATTGACGAACTAGATTTGTTGTTTAAAACCATAAATTTAGACAAATTTTCTGACTCTGCAAAGACTCACATCCAATCCTACACAGCCAATCCCCCATCACTCAGCGACTGTTTGCAAACACTCAGCAAGTCAGAAGAACCGCTGCGTTTGGGAGTCATGTATTTTTTAATTAACATTGCTGAGGCAAATAAGACGCTGCATCCCGCAGAAAGCGAGGCGATCCAATCCGCAAAAAAACTGCTGGCGGTTTCCGACTTGCAAATCCAAGCCATGCAGGAATTCATCGCAGACATGAAACAAATACGGGAGGCTGCCCCTAATAAAAATCAGGCATCAGCATCCTTCAATTCTGCTGTTTCCCAGCTTAAAATGAATGGCATTCCTCTCGATTTAATCGACCGAAAAGGAACCACAACAAACCTCAGCAACCTCCAAATCAACTATTCAGATGAAAGTTTTTGGACTAAACTTAAAAATTTTGCTTTAACCGCAGGAAGAGAAGTAGTTGAAAAAGCTTTGATTCTCTACTATACGGCCCAGAACCCAAACGTGCCTGCTTGGGCAAAAGGAGTTGTAGTTGGAGCTTTGACCTATTTTATATCTCCTGTTGATGCCATTCCAGATATAATAGTCGGCATCGGATTTACTGATGATTTAGGAGTATTACTTGCGGCAATAGCTACTGTGTCAGTATACATTAATACTGATACTAAAGCACAAGCAAAACAAAAAATGAAAGATTGGTTTGGCTCATAATATTATGTCCGATTGAGCATTTTGTTTCCGTCTGAATCGGAATAATATAATCTGAATAATATAGTAGTTTTTAATCGGATGAAATACAGGACACGGCAGTGCCGTGTCCCTACCCCATATCTGTAATTTACTAAACTGAAAACTTAATTATTTGGGATTTTCAGTCTTTAATCGCCTTACCATCTCGATTGACAATACGGCTTTCACCATCCTTAGCCGTGACATTTTCATAAACCCCTTCATCCCGCTTCACGTACTTGCTGAAACCCGAATTTTTATAATCGGTGTCGGATGTCGGCTTCATCAATCTCGGAGCGCTCAGCAGTCGGCGTACCGGAGCATCTGCGGGAGTCTCCCCGAGTTCGCACTTAGCCAACTCGCACAGTTGACCCCAAGTCGAAACTTCCAGGTTCATGCTGTGCGAAACTTCTAATTGCTGGTTGTTTTCGGGACACAAATAATCGTATACAGGCATACTAAGAATCTCGTTTGCAACTACTAAAATTACTAATTGCACGGTTATTGATAATATTATAGCTCAACCTTACTAATAATTCAACCCCAAAAATCAAACTTTACTATTTTTAACGATTGTTAAAACACTAAATCAGCTATATTATTAACCCAGTGTGCTTGCTCCCGGATGCGATCGAGACAAAGCCCAAAATTACCCTACCCTGAAATCCTCTGACTCGATCGCACGATCGCACGATCGACGGCTAGCAAATGCCCGCAAGACTTCCCTCAATGCCGTCAAAGGATTGATCATCATTTTCAGACTGTACGCAAATCACAGATTCTAAGTTTCAATTTTATTTATTTACTCACCACCGAGGATTTACCGATGAGCGATTTCAAAGTTACGCCAGAAGTAGAGCTGAACACAGCTCAAATGTTGGAGCGATACCAACTGCAAGATGAGACAACTCTGCGGCGTTGGGCAAAATTGCATGGCATCAACAGCACTCGTGGTTTCTTCTATCCCAGTGAAGTAGATTTGATGGATCATGCTCACCACCATCTTTACAATTTGGGAATGAGCATTGCTGACTACCAAAGTCTTTTAGACCGGCGCCGCAGCCATTCCCAGACATCAGGCGACCAAAATAAAACAGTAGCAAGTCAAGTTGCTGACGAAGCATACGATGCCATAGAAACGCTGACAGATCAGTATGCTGAAGCTATAGATTTAATGGGAGAACGCATAGCAGACCATTTCATAGATGAACTGGATCTATCTGTGATGCGGCACCTTTCTCAAAAAGTGAAAGACCGTCGCACTCTCAACGGTCAAAGTAAAAAGCCTAACCGTTTTCTCCAAGTGATTAAAGCCGTGTTGCAACCGAGCAGCGAAAATACGCTTTTGGTTCCAAAAAAAGAAGATGATTCTAGTTTAGAATTAGAACAGCATCATCGGCTCGGCTAGTCGCCGATTTTTTTGAAAGACTAAGAGACTTTTTGTCAAATTTACTGGTCAAATTTACTGAAAAGCCCACCCGAACCCTCCCCTTGTCAAGGGGAGGGAGCAAGAGTCAATCGATTTTAGATTTTAGATTTTAGATTTTAGATTTTAGATTTTAGATTTTAGAATTGAAGCATTGACCCCACAGATAAACTGGGGGGCAAGTTTCATCGGATACAGGTTTTTTATTTCTGGACGGATGAATCCGGGGGATTGTATCCTGGATGCTTTCGGTCACATTTTTTATATTATGAAGGGGAACTGAAGAGAATAAATTAACGTTTCCCAGAAGCCTAAATTACTTTTCAACTGATGTTGGGCTTCGCGAATCAGCCCAACCTAATATAACTGGGGACAGATGGCGCGATCGCCCAAATTAGAGATAATATCTGCAGAATTGAACCTGTCAACCTCGCCCAAGGTAAAAAAATGATTAAATCCTGGATGGTAATTGGAGGCGTCGCCTTGATAGTAGCACTAGCAGCTAACTTAATCCCGCCCAGCGACATCCAATGGTTCAACCGCTTGCAGCGTCCAAGATGGCTAGTATTTGAAAAAGCCATTCCCCTAATTTGGACAGTAATTTTTATTTGTGCAGCTTGGTCAGCAGTGATTGTTTGGGAAAAAGAACCTGGAACTCAGGAGACTTGGCTGAGAATGGCTTTGTACCTGCTTTTAGAAATAGTAACCATGTCTTACACCTCGGTTATGTGCAAAGTTAGGAGTCTAAAAGTCGGCACAATAATCGGCGGGACGGGCGCTATTTTAAGCGTAATCCTAGCTTTAACTGTGTTGCCAGTTTCGGAGCCGGCCGCCCTTTTATTGCTGCCTTACATACTTTGGAGTCCGATCGGCACTTACACCACTTGGGTAATGATGCACCTGAATCCGGCGGATGTTTAGCCTCTCATGGAATTAGTCATTTTAATGGGATTGCAAGCATAGAAAAAAAGCACCTTTTAAACCTAAAATGTGCTCGCTGTTAGATCCCCGGCTTCTTTAATAAGTCCGGGAGCTGGGTCTTCTGTTTTTAGAAAATTGGCAATTAATTAACGATCAACTATCTCAAACCAGATCGACTGCCATAAACTTTAACCCTTTCTTTCTACCTTGAATTTATCACAATAGTTTTATGTATCAGACTGCAAATTTTCTATCGCGGAAATGAGTTGTTGCAGTAGTTCACCAAAGCCAGCCATCTGTTCATCAAAAGCATCGCCATTCCTTACATAAAGATCATTCTTTCGTTCACTTTCAAGCACTTCCTTTGCAGCTATAACTTCTGCGACACTAATGCCATGCTTCTTGGATAATTTTACTATCACTGCAATAAAAGCATCCAGATGTGAATCTTCTACTGTGCAGTAATTTCGCTCTTTCTGGCTAAATAAAGTACCCATCTGGTTTCTCAAAATAGTTATTTCTTAAACATACCACAATTATGATATTCATTTTTAATAAAGACTAAAACCGAAAAAAAATCTGTACAAATTAACGCTTTCTTGTACAGATAAGTAAAGATATTACGTAGCAGCTTCTCACCCTCAAACCTAGCGACTGCCAGAGCTGGTCGGAGGCTCAATTTCCGGCGGTTCAGGAGGGGGAGATTCAGCATCGGGAGATTCAGCATCGGGAGGATTCAGCGACTCCTCCCAAACTTTGATTTGCGATCGAGCTTGCTCAAAAGCCCGAGTACCCGAAGGAATTTTTTTCAAAGTCGCGATCGCCCCAGCCAGATCCGACGACGACTCTTCCACACCAAGCGCCAAAATCCGCTGGCTCCACTCATCAATCGCCTCACTCGCCTGCCACCGGAGCGAACTCGACTCGGGAACCTGACTTGCCAGCGCAATAGCCGTTTGCAGAGCATCCGCTGTCCCGGCTCGGGCGGTCTGACGGGCGTTCTGCAAACCTTGCTCGCCCTGAAATTGAGCCTCCCAAGTCCGAATGTTCGATCGAGCTTCATCATAAAGCACCCGTCCCGATCGAATCCGGCGGGCCATCTCAATTGCCCCCGCCAAATTGCCGCCCGCCGCTAGCTGCTGAGCTCTATCCAAAAACGGCTGGTCAACAAGCCGCTGTCTCCTCTCGATCCAAGCTTGAATTTTGGCTTGAGCTTCCACGTAAAGCGCCCTACCTCTACCGATCCGAGAAGCTTGAGCAACTGCGGCTTCCAGAGCATTCGGATCGCCCATATTCGCCAAATCGTTCGCTCTTTGCAAATACGGACTGTCTTCCAGCAGCTCGATTTGACGGCTCAAGGTGCTAATTTGACGGCGAACTTCCGAAGCGCGGGGATTTGATTCCGGGACTGTTTGCAATTGCGCGATCGCAGCCCTCAAATCATTTACCCCACCAGGCGCCGCCAGCCTGCTTGCCATATCCAAAACTTTGACATCAGCCATTTCTTGCTGCCAGCGACCGACTAAATCTTGAGCTTGTTTGTATAAAGGGCGGCCGG
Organism: Microcoleus sp. Pol10D4; assembly: GCF_036701555.1. NCBI lineage: Bacteria > Bacillati > Cyanobacteriota > Cyanophyceae > Oscillatoriales > Microcoleaceae > Microcoleus > Microcoleus sp. Pol10D4. The sequence continues at coordinate 17,986 of NZ_JAUBRA010000026.1, read as the reverse complement.
ACTTCAACTTTTGAGCAACCTCTATCGCCTTGGAGAAACCCTCAACAGAGCCAGTAGAAGCCTGAGAAGTAGCATTCGCCAACTCATTAAAATCCTGTACTTGTTCCATTAAATTTGCCGACTCTGGAATCTTGTTAGCGATCGCCATCGCCTCCTGCCAATCCCCTGCCTGCAATCGTTTTTGGGCGATCTCCATAATTTTCTTGCTAAATTCCGCGATCGCCTTATTGGCAGCTTGATACAAATAACTGTTTTGACCTATTCCCTGAGCCAGCTTAATCCCCGCCATCAGATTTTCGAGACCTCCCTCCGAGGCTGTATTCCGGGCTTTTACCAACTTATTGCCCTCAGCCCGAGTCGTCTGAATTAGCTTAGTCAATTCCTCGTACTTAGCCGATTCCCAGAAAGTATTTCCCAAATCCAAAAGCAGAGTAGCTTGGCGGAAAGCCTGCGGCCAATCTTCCTGACGCAAGTGGTCTTCAGCAGTGCGGTAAATTTTCTCTGCATCGCTCCATATCGACTGCCACTTTTCAATCTGCTTTTCCACCGTCGGGTAAGCAGGAACGTTTTTAGGAACCTTGCGAGCGATTGCAATCGCCTCCTCCAGCTTTCCTTCTTGGAAACTAACATTTCCCAGCCTGACAATATCCTGTGACCACCGATCGATTTGAGTGTTAATTCTCGGCCGCAGCGGATGGTCTTGTGGCAAAGCATTCACTAATTCGATCGCCCTGAGCAAATCCTCTGCCGTCCGCTTGCTTGCTGCTTCTTGAGCACAAAAAAAGCGATCGTTAGCAGAAGCCGTCGGCCAAAAAATCTTTGAGCAATTGGACTGCGAGGTCAGGTTGAGTAAAGACGCAATTGCCACAAACCCCATACCCACCGATAGCATCAAACTCAGCGCCAGCCAAAACTGCCACTTATTCGACCAGTTCCGCCAAAACGGATTGTGTCCCTCCGGCGGCTGCAAGTTTTCCCCAGACAAATTCGGCGGTAGTTCCAGATGCCCTCCCGGCAGTTTTCCCGAAGTAACCAACTCTCGGAGCTCTTTAAGTCGTTCAGCCCGGTTTTTCCTTGCTGGTAAGCGCACCAGCGACGAAGTATCCTTTGTTGACTCCAAGGATTCTGATGCAGACCAACGGCCTGGTGTTTTGCGATCTTGACTCATATCCTCACCACAAACAGCAACCAGCCTGTCTTAATTATTTCAAAACAGCGATCGCTGCTATTGACTGCTCTATAAAATGTATTCATCACTTTTACATACTCCCGTCGGCCCTAGACTGCAAGAGCCGATCGCCAAACCGCCAAAATCAAAATTTTGTGATTAGGTAATTGATAATGCGTAATTGGCAATTGGTCAAGGCCGTCATCCCTAACTCGCACTCAATAGAGCCAATTACACATTATCGTCTCAAGAACCGGAGTTTGATCGCAAATCGCCGATCAGTTCCGCAAGCTGGTCGCTATTAGCTTTGTAAACCTCGTTGCAGAAATGGCACGTAGCCTCAGCCCCCCCATCTTTTTCAATCATGTCTTGGAGTTCGGCTTCGCCCAACATTTTCAAAGCTCCCAAAACTCGATCGAACGAACAGCCACAGTCAAAGCGCACCATCTGAGTTTCCGGGAAAATTTCCAGCCCCATATCTCCCAGTAACTCTTCGAGAATCTGGTGCAGGGTTTTGCCCGATCGCAGCAGCGGCGTAAAGCCCGACAATTGAGCAACTCTAGATTCTAAAGTTTGCACCAATTTTTCGTCGGTTGCCGCCTTCGGCAGAACCTGCAACAGCACACCCCCAGACGCTTCTACCCCGCCCGCCCCCACAAACACCCCCAAAACCAGAGCCGAAGGCGTTTGCTCCGAGGTTGCCAAATAGTGAGTCAGATCGTCGCCAATTTCGCCGGAAACCAATTCTACCGTACTTGAATAAGGGAAGCCGTATCCAACGTCCCGCACCACGTACAAATAACCGTCACCTATTGCCCCGCCGACATCGAGTTTGCCTTTAGCATTCGGCGGCAATTCCACTTCGGGATTGTCCACATAACCTCGAACTGTTCCATCGAGTCCCGCATCAATCAGAAGCCCGCCCAGAGGCCCATCTCCTTTGATGCGAATGTTGACTCTCGATTCGGGCCGCTTCATGCTGGAGGCGAGTAACAGCCCCGCAGACATCGTGCGCCCAAGGGCCGCTGTAGCCACATAGGAGAGCTTGTGCCGCTGTCTTGCTTCTTCGGTGAGGCGGGTGGAAATAACCGCTACAGCGCGAATTCCGCCCTCTGCGGCTGTAGCGCGAATTAATTGATCGGCCATGAAAAACCTTACTTTGTCTTTTGATACCTTCTTGAACTATTTTATAAGTTCTTGAAGGTTGTGGCAGCAGAGAGCAGCACTTGACTCAGCGGGCCTGGAAGTGCGATCGAACTTCAGAACTCGCCTCTGTTTTCTGTAAAACCTTGATTTACCGACTCTTTATTAACAAATATTCTGATTAATTCTTCCACTTAAATATTTATTTAAGATGCCCGGAATAACGAGTACATTTATTTTTCACAATCCACCGTGTTCTCAGTCATTTTATAACAACTAACAAATAAGCTGTCACGCATTTAAATTGCATATTCAGGGCGGGCTAGACGGCCCAACCCCTACTCCCCACAAGACTTAGATTGTTGGTTGAAATCCTATTTAAATGCTCAACAGCTTAACCACTAATAACTAACTAATAACTATAGTCCTGAACGCACTCCGAAGAAATAAACCGGGTTTTTCAACCGATCTAGAGGCTTTTAATCCCTTGTATTTAATCTAAAAAAAACCGTTTATGGCTACCGATGCCTAAGTCCTAAACTAATGACTAATGACTAATGACTAATGACTAATAACTAATGACGAATGACTAATGACCAATGACCAATGACTAAAGCTTATCTTAGCGCTAACCATACGATTACCAAACCTTTACCTTGGCCGGCTAGAGTGAGAGGCGTAAGTCTCAGACCAATGTTTTTTAGCTGGAAATAACGGATATGCCACCAACATCCAAAGCACTTTTAGCGGAAATCCAGCATAACACAGGAGCGACTCGAAACTTGCATTTTTATGCCAAGGGCGAAACCATTCCTATGATGCCGCAAGGCCTTTGGCGAGTCTGTCAAGGTTTAGCACAACTGAGTACGCTTTATCCAACCGGGGAAGAAGGACTTTTGGGTTGGGTTGGGCCTTCGATGTGCTTCGGTTTGTGGTTGACAAGCTTGCAGACTTACCGAGCTACGGCGACATCAGATATTTATTTGATGTGGTATTCTATGGTGGAAATCGAAGCTTCTCCTCAATTGGCTCACGAGTTGCTGCCTCAAATGGTACGGCGGCTGCGGCAAATGGAAGCAATTTTAGCGATCGCCGGGCAGCGGCGAGTAGATGACCGTTTGTATCAGCTACTGCTATTATTGCAACAGGAATTCGGTCAGCCTGTGGTTGAGGGAACTCGTTTGAATATCCGCTTGACACATCAAGATATTGCTAATGCGATTTGCACGACGCGGGTAACAGTAACTCGAATGCTGGGAAAATTGCAGCAGCAAGGGTTAATCAGTCGAGATGGCGATCGGCATTTAATACTTAACAAAGATGTTTTTGCCTCCACCTCCGATTTGTTTGGCTGCAACCCTCAAGCAATGTAGCAAGCGCAGAAAAAAATCTTATTCTGCTTCGCCAATCAGCGTAAACGCCGCCCAATCTTGCGGAATTGGGTGCATCTTCATTGTCATCAGCATCGCTTGCCGCAAAGCTTGAGCTTTATTCGGCTTTTTCTGTAATTGGCGATAGAATTCTGCCATTAATTCCGCTGTCGGCTCATCGGGAACTAACCACAGAGAAACGATAATACTGGAAACACCAGCACTAATTAAAGCACGAGATAATCCAAGCACACCATCACCTGTGAGTTTTCCTCTGCCAGTATTGCAAGCACTTAATACCACTAATTCAGCATTTAATTTTAAATCCAAGATTTCGCTCGAAGTCAGCAATCCATCATCATTTCCTGATGGCGCAAGGGCGATCGCTCCCGGTAAATCTCGCCTCTTCATTTCATTGAGTAATCCGTGAGTTGCCAGATGAATAATCCGGGCTTTTAGCATCTGTTGAACAATTGATGCTTTAGTGGCTTGAGAGCCTGTAATTGCTTTAGTATTCAGAAGTTTGGCAATTATAATTGCTTCTTGTTCGCTTCCTGGTAAGGCAGCCAATTGCTGCGGCGGGTTGCCAATTTTGGGCATGGTTGGATTGCCGACAACTAAGTTATTCTGGAGAGAAAGTTGTCGGACTTTTTGCCGCGATCGGTGGGTGAACTGTAAAAATTGAATGGCGGGAGCGGTGAGGATGGTATGTTTTTCAATCAGATATTGACCTGTCGGATCTTGTAAGGCGACAAAGGGAACTAAAAACAGGGATTGATGGGGAATGAAGATGATAGGAGCATTCGGGTCAGTAGGTAAAAGATCGGCAATTGGTTGAATCAGTAGTTGATAACTTTGCTGTAATTTGGGGTAGATTATCCGAGAATTAGCAGTGGTAGAAGCAGGGGGATTAGCTGTTTGTTTATTGGCAGTGTCCCCCGCCGATACACCCAGAGCATCGCGAGTGCCGCGAATCATCTCAGCTAAGGCGGTATGTTGCTCATTTAATCCTCTCGTCCCCAGAGCAGCAGATACTCTTGTCTGTTCGGTGGCTTCGCGTAGATTGATGTTAAGAGATTTGAGGTCAACGGAGCGAAAGGTAATTTCACCAGTCGGCTTGATGACCCAAATATAAAGGGCTTCATTCCAAATAGTTGAATACTCGACAAGGGTAGCGTTTTGCTCTTTAGCAATTTGTTGAATTTGCTGGATATTGGGGGGGTTGATAGTAGTTTGGGCAGATGCAGATGGGGCTTGGCGAGATGCCAATAACTCCACAAAAGCTCTGGCTCTACCCCGTTCGGCAATTTCTAAAGCCTCATTAGTTTTTTTCTGAGCAATGAAGACTTTTTGTAAAATGACGTAGGGGTTAGTTTGGGTTTCAAAGATTGACACTTTATTGGCATCGTCTAATCCAGCACGGAGAGATTCTGAGACTTTTAATACTATCAAGTAGCGTTGTCTCGGCTGCTGGGAGATTGCCCGATTTGTAAAGAGCAAGTCCCAGATTTCCCAAAGCTATCTCCTCGCTTGGGCGGTCTTTAATTTCGCGGGCGATCGCCAACGACTGCTGTTCGTACTCAATCGCTTTGGCGTAGTCGCCGAGTTCAGAGTAAGCAATTCCCAGACTTCTCAAAGCTCTCCCCTCGCTTTGGCGGTCTTTAATTTCGCGGGCGATCGCCAACCACTGCTGTTCGTACTCAATCGCTTTGGCGTAGTCGCCGAGGGAATAGTAAGCATTTCCCAGACTTCCCAAAGCGGCCCCCTCGCTTTGGCTGTCTTTAATTTCTCGGGCGATCGCCAAATACTGCTGAGCGTACTCAATCGCTTTGGCGTAGTCGCCGAGGGAATAGTAAGCAATTCCCAGATTTCCCAAAGCTTTCCCCTCGCTTTGGCTGTCTTTAATTTCTCGGGCGATCGCCAACCACTGCTGAGTGTACTCTATCGCTTTGGCGTAGTCGCCGAGGGAATAGTAAGCAAGTCCCAGATTTCCCAAAGCTTTCCCCTCGCTTTGGCGGTCTTTAATTTCTCGGGCGATCGCCAACCACTGCTGTTCGTACTCAATCGCTTTGGCGTAGTCGCCGAGGGAAAGGTAAGCATTTCCCAGACTTCCCAAAGCGGCCCCCTCGCTTTGGCGGTCTTTTAGTTCCCTATAAATTATTAGTGCCTGTTGCCAAGACTGTAAAGCGGCTTGAAATTGACTAATCTGATACTGCTGAAACCCTTGATTGAACAGTTGGTCTGCTTCGGCTTTCCGCTGAGCTTGGGTTTGAGCCAAGGCCTGAGAATTGATGATTTTAAATTGAGAATTAGGGATAAATCGAAACTCACCTACAGTCAGCGCCGCTAAGATTGAGATCAGTGCCGACAATCCAATTTTTTGCAGTTTCATAACTTTTGACAGGCCTCTGGTTTGAATATCCGCTTGACACATCAAGATATTGCTAATGCGATTTGCACGATGCGGTTCAGTTGGCTGCTGACTGTTGACTGTTGACTGTTGACCGCAAGATAGCGACATCTACCTGGAAGGAAGAGGATTGGAGTAATGAATAGTCTTTTTTAAATTTCTCGCGATCGCAGTTCCGGCTTTAAACCAATTCTTTCTGGTAACAGTAACGCGAATGCTGGGAAAATTGCAGCAGCAAGGGTTAATCGTTCGAGATAGCGATCTCGGCATTTAATTCTTAACAAAGGTGTTTTTGCATCCACCTCCGATTTGTTTGGTTGCAACCCTCCAGCAGTATAGCAAGCGACAGCCATTTGCATCTACATAATGCTATCTAATATTAAAGCCCAAATCGAATTGCATCAGAATTGTCTGTCTTGATTTTCCTCCCCCTCTCTACAGCAACACATTTGTAGCCGGAAAAGATATCATTAAGCGGTGCATCTATTTAGGAAAAAACTCAATGGCTAACTCAACTCCAGAAACACCGCAACCAGACAAAAAAGAATTAGCTAACATCACAGCTCAACCTCAAGAACAACAAGAAGAACCGCCAAATAAGGGTGACGGGCGGAAATAGTCGATCGACATTCATCTGTGACGATATAAATCTCGAATTGCCTTAATATCGCCGACTTCTTTTTTTCTCAAAATCAGTGTTCTTCCCTACAATACCGGTTCCTATAAATTGGTATTCTGCCAGTAGTTTTTAGGTAATAAACTAACCCGATTTTTTCCAAAAACCGGGTTTGTTTGCTATTGACAAATTATTCCGTTTGTGTAGTGCCGTTGTTCGATCGTAACTTCGGCTTTCCCGGCTTTCCACGGAGGCCGTTTAAAGAAACCACATCAGCCTCAGAACTCTCCCTCGCCACCCGAATCAGCAACCCCGACAACAACAAACTCGCCAACATCGAAGAGCCCCCGTAACTAAAAAACGGCAGTGGCAAACCCGTAGTCGGCAAAACCCCCGTCGCCACCCCAATATTCAGCAGCGACTGTCCCACCATCACCACCATCACCCCAATCGCCACCAACTGACTCTCAATATTTCGAGCCTTCATCGCTACCCTCAAAGCCACAGTAGAGTAGGCCGCTAACATCAGCAATAGCGAGAAACCTCCCACCAAACCAAACTCCTCAGCAAACACAGCAAAAATAAAATCACTGTACTGAATCGGCAAATAAAATAACTTTTGCTGCGACATCCCCAAACCCACACCCCAAATGCCCCCTGAACCGACAGCCAGCAGACTTTGAATCAACTGATAGCCGTCTTGCATCGGATCAGCCCAAGGATTGAGAAAAGACATAATCCGGCGGCGCTGATATTCCCTCAAACTAATACTTAAAACCGCCAAAAGCATTCCCCCCATAGCCGTGGCGCCCAACTGCAAGTAAGGTAATCCCGCCGCCAAAGCCACCAACCACAAAGTCATCCCGCACAAAGCTGTGGTACTTAAATTGGGCTGCAACAAAATTCCCAAAAGCATCGCACCGAAAATTAACAGCCAAGTTAAGCGAACTTTATTCGTCAACCGAGACCAGTTGCCGAAAATGCGGGCGCTTTGGAGAACAAAAAACGGCTTGATCAATTCAGAAGGTTGAATAATCGGAACCGGGCCCAGAGATATCCAGCGAGTCGCCCCGTTGATTGTGGTTCCCACTCCCGGAACTAAGGTCAACCAGAGCAATCCCAGCAGCAATAAAACGCCTAACTGAGATGTTTTCATGATGTAGCGCAGTGGGGAGTATACCATCAAGTTAAAGCCGGCCAGCCCGATCGCCACTGCGATGAGCTGTCGTTTAAAATAATAAAGGCCGTCTCCAAATTCATAATTTGCAATGGGATAGGAAGCCGAAAACAATGCTGTCAGCCCGACAAACAGCCAGAGAAAAGTCAGCCACCTCAGCCACCGAGCCTCAGCGGCCCATTGAGACGCGCTGGGGTCAAAAAAAGGAATCAAGCGTCGAATGTCATTAGCCATAGGATTTTAGAATGATCTCAATAAACTCTAACAAAGATGGCTAAAATACCAGATTGGTTAATTTACGCATTAATCTGCTCGCTGTTATATGGTTTGTGGGGATTTTTTGGCAATTTAGCGACTAAATATATTGACTACAAAACTGCTTTTGTTTATGAAGCAGTTGGCGCTATTTTAACTACTTTATTTATTATTTTCCACACTAATAATTTTAGTTTTGAGGGAGATGTTAGGGGGATTTTGTTTGCGATGTTAGTGGGCGTTTGTGGCACGGTGGCATCATTAGTATTTTTTATAGCCCTTGCCAAAGGTGAAGTTGCCAATGTAGTGAGTGTTACGTCTATCTACCCGCTGATTACTATATTATTATCGTCTTTATTCTTGAAAGAGGCTACTACATTACCACAAATGCTTGCTGTTTTGTTAGCGATAATCGCAGTTATACTTTCTGCTTATTGAAATATTGATCAATGATTAAATTAACAACGCTGGAGGTTCTTTCTTCTGCTATAACAACAAAAAAGAGGTCATCGCGACCTCTTACCCCTCTACTAATCCAGCTTCGGCTCTTAAAGTAGACCTGTATTAGCTCCGGGCTTACCGGTAGCCAGTTGCACTTTAATAATTCTGCCGCCCATTTTCATAATTCTTTGCTGTTCCCGGAACCAGTTGTCGTAAGGAACGAGCTTAGTAAAATAGGTATTTTGCAATTCGCGCTGAGTGCGGATGCGGGTTTGACTTGGGACGCAAGCAGTCACCTTAAACATTCTCATGGGAAATGAACTCCTGAGTAGGTTTACAGATTATTAGATGGATTTTTTAAAGATTGAAGGCAGGGAGTTAGGAGTCAAAACTAGCTCGTTAAAACTCGTCGGGCTTTCTCGACAAGCCTTTGACGGTCTAGCAATCACTCTCAACTTCCCTGACCTCTTTTCAAAGGCAAAGGTAACAAGTCCAAAGTTAAAAGTTAAAAGAGGCAAGAAATAAATGTTATTTCTTCTTCTTTCTTCCTTCTTCCTTCTTCCTTCTTCCTGAGTCTTAGCTCAAGCCAGAGCAGATGTAGTCGAAATAGACGCCCATTTCTTTACCAGCGTCAGAACCGACCAAACCAGCGGTGACTTCTTTCATTGCTTGGATTGCTTGTACGGTAGAACCGATGGGCACGCCCAAGGAGTTGTAGGTTTCTTTCAAACCGTTGAGCACGCGCTCATCGAGGATGGAAGGGTCGCCAGCCAACATAGCGTAGGTGGCGTAGCGGAGGTAGTAGTCCAAGTCGCGGATGCAAGCTGCATAACGACGAGTGGTGTACATATTGCCGCCGGGACGAGTTACGTCAGAGTACAACAGAGACTTAGCAACTGCTTCTTTGACGATTGTGGCTGCATTGGCGCTGATGGCTGTAGCGGCGCGGACGCGCAGTTCGCCAGAAGCGAAGTAGTTCTTGAGCTTGTCTAGAGCGCTGATGTCGAGGTACTTACCTTGAACGTCAGAGGAATTGATAACGGCGGTAATTGCGTCTTGCATGGTTGTCTTGTTTCCTAGAAAGTGGCTGAGTCAGTCCAATTTTGGAGCTAGAATTTGGAATTTGGGATTTGGGATTGAAGATTTTTAACTGGCTGGTTATTTGCAAAAACTTTTAGCTTGTTGCCGGCAACCCCCAATTTTTCAATCTAAAATCGAAAACCTAAAATCGAAATTCCTTACTGCATCGCACCGATAACGTAGTCGAAGTAAGAGGAAGCTTCGGAAGCATCTTCTCCAGACAGCAGCGAACTTGCTGCATTTTTCATAGCGCGAATGCCTTCGGCCACGGCTTCAATCGGGGTGCCGAGAGATTTGTACATTTCGCGGACGCCGACAATACCGATTTCTTCGATCGGAGTAATGTCGCCAGCTACGATTCCGTAGGTAATCAAACGCAGGTAGTAGTCCATGTCGCGCAAGCAAGTTGCGGTCATTTCTTCGCCGTAAGCGTTGCCGCCGGGAGAAACAACATCAGGGCGCTTTTGGAAAAGTTGGTCGCCTGCTTGCTTGACGATGCGTTCGCGGGATTCGCTCAAAATTTGGGCGATGCGGACGCGGCGTTCACCAGAGGTGACGAAGCTTTTGATCCGATCTAATTCACCTGGGCTCAAGTAGCGAGCTTCGGCGTCTGCGTTGACGATTGATTTGGTGACGATACTCATCTTGTGTGTACCCGCTGGATATTTTGCTATATGAACTGCTCTGCGCTGAGCTAGCGAAGGCGGGCGCTTGCGTCCCGTATCTTTCCTGCTCAGGCAGGAGCTTTGACGGGGAAGGCTGGACTTTCCACAGTCAGCAACTGTTGAAGTTGTTGGCGGGTGACTGCCTTCGGTGCTTAACGGCGCTGGTTCTTCACGCCGGTGCGGTTGTGAGTGCTCGCACTAAGCCTGTCGCTTACAATACCATAAATGACTGATGCGATCTTTAATTTATGATCAAGATTGCAGCAGGCCACTTAGTGGCGATCGAGTGACTGTCCGGCAGTTAGTAAGGATATTGCTTCTCTGACACAACTACCTCTCGCAAGTATTTTGAGGCATTATGTTCACATTCTGAGTGTTACTGTAATAGTTTGTAACATTCCTTTTCATATTTGGGCCCTCGCTTGGGTCTGAGAAGTTAAAATATCACCGGAAAGAACTATCTGAAATTATTTAGCAGCAAGGGTTGCAGGCGATCTAGACCTCGCTGCATGAGTTGTGACGGGCGAGGGCGCGAGGTTCAAAGGCTTGGCCCTGAGAGGGAGGGAAGCGGGAGATGGGGGGAGACAGCAGGGAGACAGGGGGAGATGTGCGATCGTCTCACATCTTGCAGCATTCTCAATAAGTTTTGGATGGGCGGGCTCTGGGGCCAACCCCTACTCCCCACAAGAAAACTCACTCTTTGTGTTTGTGGAACAGGCCGGAAAGCCTGTTCTTGATAATGGTGCCAGATATCAGATCATCGGAAATCGTGACTTTCGAGCTTGTAGCTAGATTTGACTCTCACTTTTAATCTGGTGCGCCGTGAAAAGAAATCTATCAGCCCTTAAAAAAGCTTTACAGTTTGGCATTAGCGGTGCTGTCGGCGGTTTCGCCGGCAATCTAATCACCGAACCTTTCATGCAGCGACTCCCTGGTTCGGAATCTTTTTTTGACAGTGCTTTTTTTGACAGTGTATTGTCCACAGCTCGCTGGTTTGGATTGGTAGGCGGTGGCATTGCTACTGCTATCATGTTCGGCTATTATTACTATATCAAAGGCAAGCCTCAAATTAAACAAGCTTTAAAAAATGGCGGATTGTTTGGTTTAATAGCAGGAGCAATTTCTGGGGCAATCGCCGAAGGTATTTACAGCGGAATTGGCGACGGAAACAATGAATTATTGCGAGTAATTTGCTGGGGAATAGCTGGCAGTTTGTTAGGACTTGGACTTGCACAGCGGATTCCTAATTTGGGGGCGCTTCGCGGCATGGGAGGCGGCGGTGTTGGGGGTGTGTTGGGCGGCTGTTTGTTTATTCTGTTTGCTTACAATCTATCCGGTACAGCAGGCCGTTTAGCTGGCTGTGCTGCGATCGGTTTTTGGATTGGAATTATGTTGGTTGTAGCTGAAACTTTGTTCAACAAAGCTTGGCTGGTCATTAGTTACGATACGGGAGCAAATCGCACTCTCACTCTGGGTTCGGAACCAGTGACTTTTGGCAGTGATGAAAATTTGTCTATTATCTGCATTCCTAATGTTTCGCCCTTGGCCATGCGATTTCAATTAGAAGCAGGTCAAATTGTTTGCGAGAATGTTGATAGCGGGGCCGTGAGTTATTTGCGATCGGGCGACCAAAAGAAAATCGGCAACTGTACAATTACAGTAGGAAATTCTGACTTGCCAGCCCCAACACCAACAAATATGGCGCCTACCTTTATATCAGATCAGCCCGCAGTAAATTCTTTTACCAGCGGTCAATTTTATCTAAAAATAGGCAGTCGAGTTATCCCTCTGAGTGCGGGAACTCAATTATTCACCTCTGACATACCGAGTTTAACAGCCGCAGCATCTAACGGCCTTGTAGCTATAGTCACTTCTCGATCGAGAGACGAACTTTCGTTAGGATTGACCAATGTGTCCGATCGCGCTTGGTGGGCTAACGACATTCAAGGTGATATAAAAATGGTAGAACCTGAAAGTACCCTGACTTTGGCGTTGGGAACTCAAATCGAATTCGGTGAATTAGAGGGCGTAATTGTGTAAGTAACAGAGTAAGCTGTTGCACATTTGTATCCGCTCAATAATTCGGGGCGGACTACCCACTTAGGAACGATTGTGCGTCATTTGAGGTGCATCTTTGAGCAATTCACCCCGAATTATTGAGCGGATCAAAAAAACCTGGTGTAGTAGCCAAGCTGGAACAGACAGAGTACAAAAGTTGAGAGTTGAGTATTGGGAAAAAATGAAAAATATCGAGACCGAGAACCTTTTATCTCTCTCTGGGAACGGGGATGATGGACTTGTTTGGCTAGAACTCATGCCCGCTCACAGATAGGGACAAGAGTCGGTGGAATCAAGCCATTTTATGCAGAGGCTAAAGTCACGGTTATTGGCGCAATTAGTCTGAAGAAAGTTCGGGCAGTAATAACAATGGATGATTCAATAGATGGTTCAGCATTTAGTTTATTTATTGACCAGTTTTTATGCCTTCAATTGCCGCCGGTAGCGGTAGTAGTAATGGATAATTTATCTTCCCCTAAACTCACCTCAATTGTACTAATGATTGAAGCTGTCGGTGCGCGTGTTATTTGTTTATCACCCTACTCTCCCGATTTTAATCCTATTGAAATGTGGTAATCACAGCTTAAATCGTTTTTGCGAAGTTTTGCTCCCAAGACCCCAGCAATGATTGATAGGATAATAGAAGTTGCCCTCGATTTGATGAATTATAGCCATTGAAAAAAATTGTTCACTGATTGTTGTTACTGTACCACATAGCATAGGGAAGTGCTGTAATTTTTACCGATTTTTAGGCTGGCTTTTCATCATTAATAATCGGGCAGAGGTGACTAAACTATGAATTATAAAATCTGATATTTTTCCTCAGTTAAAATTGTATATTATCTCAATCATCTGCTCACAATTAAAAAGATAAATTTTTCAATTATTTAAAAAGTAAGAAAAACGGTTCATTCAACTATCAATAAAATTGATATAGCAATCCTAAATCATTTGTGAATTTCTTACTCCCTCCCCTTGATAAGGGGAGGGTTGGGGTAGGGTAAAAAGTTTACGACTCCTGCAAGGATTGCTATAGTTGATTTTTTAGGGTTCGAGCCTGACATTAATATTTTCATTCAGAATTTTAGCTGTGCTAAAATTCTAGAATGAAACAGCCCTGCCCCAAAGCGGGGAAGTTTCGATTAAACCGCAAAGAACAGAGGACACAGAGGATACAGAGTCAGAGATTGAGAGAGATGATTAATTTCAATGTCATTGGATTTGAGATCGGAACATTTGTCATAGCAATCCGCGATAGCGAATAAACACCAACAGCACCGCCCACGATCCTAATGCGACTTTGACTGCAACCAGGATATTGAGCAAGGGGAGAATGCCACCGCTAAAAAGCGTGCCTAACTCTCCGTGCGGTAACTCATATCCTGACAGAGTGATAACCGACAATACAATGAAAACAAGTACCGAAACCTTCTCCCAAGTCGCGGCGTGCCAGCGCTGGTAGATTTCTTGCATCCACTGCGGTGATGAGGTAATCGCCACCAAGCCGATCGCAGTTCCCCCCGCTACACCCGCCGCAAAACCACCGCCTGGACTTAAATGCCCGCGAATTGCTAGTTCGATACCCACCAACGCGGCAATCGTCGCTCCCAATCGCGCCAAAATAATCGATGGTTGATCGGTAAACTGATATATGGCGCAGGACGGCTGTTCATTGGCTAGCATGAAACTTGCACCCAAGATGGCGATCGTAAATACCACGACTTCAAAGATCGTGTCGTACAGCCGATTTCGAAAAATGATACCGGAAACCGCATTGGATACTCCACTATCTTGAACAACCAATTCGACGATCGAACTTTGCTGCGATAACTCCATTGTGGGATTGGCGATTAGCAGCATTTTGATAAACAGCGCTATCCCTGATAAAAAGTAAACCCACTTCATCAATGCTTGTCCTCTGCGTCTGGTGTATTTACATAGGTTAGGGTTGTCCCCGGTGATGAAAGTTCGGTTTGCATGATGTCGTAGACACGCCGAACTCTGGTTGCGGTGTTATAAAGTTGCGCTTCGCCGCTGTGTTCCAATTGGCTTTGTGGCGCACAAGCTGCATGAACTTCTTTTTCCCTCAGCCCCCGCTGCAATGCCTGTGTAGTCGCATAGGGAACCAGTTCCAGGCGCATATGGCGTTTCTGAAAAACTGTGCGGATGTCATCTATCAGTTGCTTAAAATCACCTGCGGTTTTGTCGTTTGGTATAGCATCGCCCCCTGTCCCCTCTTCGATTACACCCAGACGCAGCACGAAGGATGAACGCACCGTCACTGCATAAAGTGTAATCGCGAGTAGAGTACCCATCAAGGCTTCGGTCAAGCCCACATCCCCCGCGCCTAAAATTGTATACACCAAGGCGGCGATCGCTCCCAATACCCCCCGCAGTAGCAATGCGTGGTATGGATTGACCTGAAATACCACCATACCAGCAGCTAAGGGTAGCAGAGCGACGAGGACATAAATGTAGCTATTATCGTTCATAGTTACTCCCTGTTTTGGAACAATGGGCCAACACATATCCCAGCATTGTGTTCCAGGTTGCTAAGCAAATGATCGCCAGAATCAGCAGGGGCCATTTACTGGGTATTTGCAGCAGCAATCCGACGACGATCAACATTGACCCAAGCGTATCTGCTACCGAAAGACTGTGCAGTTTATACAAAACCGATCGCTTCCCAAGTAGGAAAGAAGTACCCCAAAACCAGAAAAAAATCCCTATACCGATGCAGGTATAGCTCAATACATCTATTACGATCATGGTTCACTGATACGTTTGATTATATGTGCCAACAACATCAATCCAGCTTCACCCACACTGAGGATAATCGCCGCCACCACACCGATCATCCAATCATCGCGCCAGACGGATATGACGAGAGCGATGATTGCCGTTTTCGTCGAGATACTGGCAAACGCCAACATTGTTTGCCAGATATCATGATCTTTCCATACCTCGTACATGGGTATGAGCAGAGCCAGAATCATCGCAATTAAAATCAAGTTGTTCAAGTTGTTCAATTGTGTGGACTCCTGATTTTTCTTACTTAGCTAAATCGGAATTATTCATTTCTCTCTTCTCTTCTCTGACTCGGCGTCAAGAGCGGTTAAATCATTCAGAAAGAAACTTGAGCTAGGTGTTTGATGTCCGTTGCACTCGGTGTACTTCGTAAAAACCCTCTTCGTGATATTTCACAACAATCGTCTTAGGAGTAAAAGTGATCACGAAGACATCTAGGAAGATCAGCAAGGGCGATCGATGGTTTGGCACTTTTTCCATGATCACATCTTCGTGTCTATGGGGGCGGAAGATGAGTTCAAAAGCTTCTATATAAGCTATCGGAATCGCCCTCAATATTTTACCGAACACCCCCAACCATTCCCTCAAAGGTTCCGGGGGTGCGTAGCTGCGCGGCAACAGGAAAGCAATGATGATGCCGATCGCAATATTTTCCAAACTAAAATCGGCAGTAAGTAGAAACCAGATCGTCAGTCTTAATATTAGCTGTCCAATCATTTTGGTAATGCCATCCAGAATAGTAGGAGCGAAATCAAGCTCATAAAACCGACCAAGTGATCGAATTGTTCAAGCATACGTGGCAGTTTGATTGCCGTGCGTTGAAAAATTAGAAAATAGGCTAACCAACCAACACCGATGACGGCGATCGCCTTAAGCATATTTTCCAGCGTATAAGCCTCAACATAAAAGGCATTGGCTGCAATCAGCCCACCTAGCAACAGCAACACCGCAGGCAAAAAACCAGATTTTGATTTTTTTGCTTCTCCACCACGGGGCAGAAAGATGAATTTAGCAAATAGGATAGCAGTTCCTACTGCTGCCACATTCATGGCTGTCGCATAAGCGGGTGTCAAATTCTTCAAAGTCAACATCTTTGCCCCAAAGCCAACCAAAAAAGGAAAGCCTGAGATCGAAAGGCTAGCCACGACTAAGGCAATCCAGAGCTTAGTATTGATCTGCTTTTGTCGCAATTCCTTAAAGTCGCGGCTGGGTAAAGAACCCGCAATCAGGAATAGCGCCGATTTGACCAAGCCGTGGGCGAGGGCATAAAAGCCTGCCACTTGCGGGGCTGCGAGAATCCAACCTAACTGCGAAACCGTGCTGAACGCCAGCATCCGCTTGGTATCCTTTTCAAAGATGCCATAGAACACGCCCATAAACGCCGCCCCGACTCCGAAAATCTGGACGATAGGTGCCACCTCCTCCACCATCAGCGCGCACCGCACGAGGGGATATACCCCGGCTTTAACTACAATTCCTGACAGCAAAGCCGACACTGGCGTTTCTGATTCCGAGTGAGTTAACGGTAGCCATAACCCCGATACAAACACACCTCCCTTAACCAAGAGCCCCATAAATATCAGGGCGATCGCCTCTGGGGGCGCTGCACCCAAGCCAGCAAAACTAAACGAATTACTTGCCTTATAAACAAGCACGGCACCGACTAGATAAAACAGCATTGCCGTGTTGCTAATAAATAGATAGCGCAAAGCTACCCAAATCGAGCGATCGGTGCGAGGATAGGCAATCAAGAGAAACGCCGCAATGCCACTGACTTCTAACGCCACATATAAACTGATAAAGTCCGTAGAGGCAAAGGCTGCATTCAGGCTGCCATGCACCATCAGAATCTGTGCATAAAAAAATGCCGTCTTCTCTGTGGGCCAACAGTAGATAATCACCGCTGCCGTGACTAAGGCATTGGTTAAGATAAAGTAGCCACTCAAGCTATCGACTAGCAAAGTCACGCTGAAATTATCCAGTAACTTCAGCGTCACCGCTGACGGAATCGTAAAAAGTTCGCATGCAAAAGCAGCAGATGCGATCGCTCCGAATATTGCGAGATACTTGTCAAGCTTCGGAATCAAATAAATACTAAACCCGACAAAAAACGGGAGTCCTATCCAGGTTAGCGTCAGGGTATTCATGGGGTATTATTCATCTCGATTTCGTTACTTTCTAATGTCGGATTATCTCGTGCCAGTTTCATCACACTGACCAGCATTAAAGCCTGAACTGAAAAGCCGATCACGATCGCCGTTAAGATCACCGCTTGGGGAACCGGATCGGCGTAAGCGACAACATTTTTCCCCTTTGAAATAATTGGTGTCAGCAAGCCTTCTCGCGATGCCACCACCACGTAATAGGCGATAACCCCTGTACTCATGACATCCATACAGACGATTTTCATGAGCAGGTTCTTTTTAAAGATGATACCAAAAAATCCGCAAAATACTGTTGCCAATACCAATGCTTCTAACATGGAAATTGCCTGTTGGATAAGGGGTTTTTGTTATTATATTTGAATTAGCGTATATTATTTCTAATTGCACTTAGACATTTTCTAGCCCCTAAACTACTTGAAACGCAGTCTAGGTAAGGGAAAGAGTTTGTTGACTGTTGGCTGTTGACTGTTGGCTGTTGACTGTTGACTGTTGGCTGTTGGTTGTTGGCTGTCAGTCGAAAAACTGAATGATGGTTGAGTGTTAACTGTTAACTGTTATAGTCATTTCAAATAAGTATGAGACACTAGACTGCACAATAAGCACGAATAATTTCATCAAGAGATGTGCCAG